>CBDTVQ010000135.1:0-5681 GCA_965364045.1 uncultured Tessaracoccus sp.
CCCGCCGTCGAACTTCTCGAGCGCCGGACGTAGCGCGGTGGCGCCCTCCAAGGTGTAGAAGTCGAAGGCACTGCGCTGCCAGATGCGCTCATCGGTGAGCCCGGGTGTCCGATCCGGCCTGGGCGTGGTGCCACTTGCGATGATGAGCCAGTCGTAGGCGAGCACGGTGTCATCAGCCAGGACCACCTGATTCGCCTCGGGGTCCACCCGTCGGATTCCGGTGCTGAGGAAGCGAACGCCCTCAGGCAGAAATCTGTCCCGAGGCTTCACCGCGCGCTCCGGGGAGAACTTGAACTCCTCGAACGGGACGAACAGATAGCCCGGTTGGTAGTGGTGTTCGTTGTCCTGGTCGACGATGGTCATCTCCCAGGAATCGTCCAGCGACTTCCGTAATTTGTTGGCCAGCATGGTGCCAGCCGTTCCTGCCCCAAGAATTACCAATGACCTCATGAGACGACGATACCCCCGCGGGTATCTCCCTCGTGCGGTTTGTGAGAAATGGGGTCGCTTGCGACTACTGCCAGAAAAGTTCGTCGACCACGTGGAAGGCCCGGCGCATGAGTCGGCGGGTGTCCTCCAGCATCTGGGAGGACTGGTGCGGGCCGTACTCAAGCAGGTCCGCAATGGCCGCAAGTTCACGGAAGTCCGCAGGCAAGGCATCGCTCGCCCGGCCACGGACCAGCATCATCGCGTTCCGCAGGCGGCTGATGTGCTCCCAGGCAGCGCGGAGGTCCTGAGCCTGTCTGGCCGTTACAAGCTCCAGTGATGCAGCCGCCGAAAGTGCCTCGAGTGTTCCCGGCGTGCGAAGTTCCGCGTGGTCATGAGCGTGGCGGAGCTGGATGAGCTGTACGGTCCACTCGATGTCCGAGAGCCCTCCGGAGCCCAGTTTCAGGTGTCGTTCCTTGGGCACCCCGCGTGGGATGCGCTCCTTCTCCATGCGGGACTTCAAGCGCCGGATCTCAGACGTCTGCTCCTGTGTCAGCCCACCGTCCGGGTAGCGGAGTGAGTCCGTGGCCCCGATGACTGCGGCTGCCAGCGACAGTTCACCGGCGCCGGGCCGGGCCCGGAGCATGGCCTGTGCCTCCCAGGTGGCCGACCACTTCTCGTAGTACGTGGCATACGAAGCGACGGTGCGCACCTGCGGGCCACCCTTGCCCTCGGGGCGCAGGTCACTGTCCAGCACCAGTGCGGGCTCGGGCCCGGGTTTGCCCAGGACTGCAGCCGCCCGCTGCACCAGTTCCGTTGCGGCAGCCAGCCCTGCGGCGTCCACATCACTGGCCACCACGAACATCGCATCCGCATCCGAGGAGTAGCTCATCTCGTTGCCACCCCAACTGCCCAGCGCCACCACGCCCACAGGCGGTGCATCGACGGTGCGGGCGGCAATCGTGAGGGCCGCGTCGACGGAGGCTGAGGCCAGGTCCGACAACGCCAGACCCACCAGGCGGACGTCCGCATTGCCCAGCACGTCTGACAGCGCGATCCGGCACAACTCCCGCCGTCGCAGCCCACGCACCGAGGCGATGGATCGGTCCTCGTCCTCGTGACGGTTGGCGGCACGCGTCATGGCTTCCGTGAGGTCAGCTGCGGACCGCGGTTCCAGTTCAGCACGGCTGGCCAGCATCTGGACCATCTCCGGCGCCCGCTTCATCAGATCCACCACGTACCTGCTGGAGGATGCAACACGCGCCAGTCGATGCGCCATCCAGCCCTCATCCCGCAGGGCGCGGAGATACCAGCTGGTGTCCCCCAGCGCTTCCGAGAGCTGGCGAAAAGCCAACAACCCGAAATCAGGATTGGGCCCTTCAGCAAACCAACCGAGCATCGCCGGAAGCAACTGCCGCTGGATCCCGGCGCGACGGGTCGAACCCTTCGTCAGCGCCTGAATGTGTCCGAGCGCAGAGCGGGGATCGCTGAATCCCAGTGCCCTCATGCGGGTCTGGGCCGCCTCCGTGGAAAGCCGCAAACCTTCCGCAGGAATGGCGCTGACCATCTCCAACAGCGGGGAGAAAAAAATCTGGCGTTGCAGCCGCAGGACACTGCGGGTACTGCCCCGCCAACGCTTCTGCAGCTCTCCAGAGGTGAGACCCATGCCCCGGGCTATGGACGCCACGACCAGTTCGTCGTCCGGCATCAGATGGGTCCGGCGCAGCTGGCGCAGCTGTACCCGGTGCTCCAGGACACGTTGGAAGCGGTACGCCTGCTCCATCTCGCCGCCGTCGTTGCGCCCGATGTAGCCCGCAGCCACCAGTGAGTGGAGCGCGGGAAAGGTCCCCCGCACCCGCAGGGCGTCATCGGCCCTGCCGTGCACCAACTGCAGGAGCTGGACGGCAAACTCGGTGTCACGGAGGCCACCCTCCCCCAGTTTGATCTCGCGCGACGCCTTCTCTGCAGGAATCAGCGACACCACCCGGAGACGCATGGCCCGCACCTCGGCGACGAAACCATCACGCTCAGCCACTGCCCACACCAGGGGCGCCACCATGGAACAGAACTCCTCACCCAGATCCAGATCACCAGCTGCCGGGCGCGCTTTCAACAACGCCTGGAACTCCCAGTTCTTGGCCCATTTTCCGTAGTAGGCCCGGCACGACGAAATCGTCCGAACCAGCGGGCCGGCCTTTCCTTCGGGTCGCAGTGCAGCGTCAACCTCCCAGATGGTGCCGTGGGCGGTGTGCGCCGAACAGATCCGGGCAACAGCAGCGGCGAGCGCCGTGGCAACCCGCATTCCCTCGTCAAGCGAATGCCCCTCGGCAGGCTCGGCCACGTGTATCACGTCGACGTCGGACAAGTAGTTCAGTTCCTCAGCCCCCGCCTTTCCCATGGCGACGATGGCAAGCCGCGTTGCCTGCCACCCCTTCACCTCCGCGCGGGCCAGCGCCAGGGCGCAGTGCAGGACGGCGTCGGCTGCATGGGCCAGTTCGCGCGCCACAACATCCACCACCCGCATCGGATCCGCAGCAGACAGATCCCGGGCCGCGATCTCCACGAGCGCCGCGTGGTGCGCCCGCCGCAGGCCATCCGCGTCCCCGGTGGCGACCGCATCAGCAGCGCCCACCCGATCGATGTAGAAATCTCGCCACCCATGTGCATCGCGAGCGGGACGCGCCGTTCGCAGGAGATCCAGTTCTTCTGGGTTGCGCGCCAGGAACTGGCCCAGGGCGCTGGAGGCCCCTGCAACAAGAATCAGCCGGCCCAGCCACTGCGGGTCGGCAACCACTTCTGCCAGCCGATCCGGTGCGTTTTCTCCGAGACGCGCGACGACGTCCAGGGCACAATCCCTGTCAGCGGCCGGCGCGAACGCGTCCAGCGTGATGGGCGGCTCGTCACCCAGGAGTTCACCCCAATGAGCCCACGTGGCGGCGGCCGTGCCGGGGGCATCAAATCCTCGGCGCGCGAATTCGCCAGTGGTGGACGTCACCCTGCTCATGGAGCCTCCACCCCCGGCGGATATGGTGAGGCCATGTTCAAGCCGACCGACGCCGTCGTCGCCGCCTTGCGGGACCTGTACGTGTGCCTGGGAGCCGTCGAGTGCGGTCGTGCAGCGACTCTCAACCTGGAGTTGGACGCTGTGCTTTCCCGTCGCCGCCCCGATGTCACCGACGTGCTGCTCTCTGCAGCGCAGGCCGCCCGGCAACATGGCCTGGAGTTGGGCGCAGAGCTGACGGCCGCTTGTTGCCGCGCTGGTTGCGCCCGGCTCGGCCAACGCCATCCGGGGGCGAGTATCGAGGTGCGGGTTCCTCCGCTCGCCGCCGTCCAGATCGGATTCGACAGCGGCCCGACGCACACGCGCGGCACACCTCCCAACGTGGTGGAGATGCCGCCGCTGGTCTTCATCGACCTTGCCACCGGCCGGCACCCCTGGGAAGATTCCAAGCACGCCATCCGCAGCTCCGGAGCGCATGCCCACGAGGTACAGCAGGCCTTCCCGCTCTGGACACCCTGAGGCGTCGCTTCCACCACCATCGGTGCGCTCATCAGAGAACCGAGATGTGGCGCTCCAGCTCCCACGGCGTGACCTGCTGGCGGTAGATCTCGAACTCCTCGCGCTTGTTGCGCATAAAGTACTCGAAGACGTGCTCCCCCAGAGTTTCAGCCGCGAGTTCGCTGTTCTCCATGATGTTCAGCGCCTCGTCGAGGCTCCGCGGCAACGATTTGATGCCCAGCGCGCGACGCTCCCTTGCGGACAGCCGCCAGACTTCGTCCTCGGTCTCCTCGGGCAGTTCATACTCTCCTTCAACACCGGCCAGCCCTGCATTCAGCATGAGCGCGTAGGCGAGGTACGGATTGACAGCAGCGTCCGGCGCGCGGAACTCGATTCGGGCAGACGATGTTTTGTGGGGCGCGAACTGGGGCACCCGGATCAGCGCGGAGCGGTTGGCCCTGCCCCAGCAGGCGTAGGTGGGTGCTTCGCTCTGTCCGCTGAGCCGCTTGTAGGAGTTCACCCATTGATTGGTGACGGCCGCGATCTCAGGGGCATGGTGCAGCAGCCCCGCGATGAAGTGCCTGGCGGTCCTGCTGAGGCGGTACTCATCGGCACCGTCGTAGAAGGCGTTGGTGTCACCCTCGAACAGGGACATGTGGGTGTGCATGCCGGAGCCGGCGTACTGCGAGAATGGCTTGGGCATGAAGGTGGCATGGATACCCTGGCTGACCGCCACCTCCCGGATGACCACACGGAAAGTCATGATGTTGTCCGCCATGGTCAGGGCGTCGGCGTAGCGCAGGTCAATCTCATGCTGTCCGGGGGCGGCCTCATGGTGGCTGAACTCCACCGAGATCCCCATTTTCTCCAGCATGGTGATGGCGTCGCGACGAAAGTCCGTGCCATCCCCGAGCGTCGTGTGGTCGAAGTACCCGCCATTGTCCAGGGGAATGGGCGGATTCAGCTGCTTGAGCAGGAAGAACTCCACCTCGGGGTGGATGTAGAACGTGAATCCCAGATTGGCAGCCTTCTGCAGTGCTCGCTTCAACACGTACCGGGGGTCGGCGAAACTCGGGGACCCATCGGGCAGGTTGATGTCGCAGAACATCCGCGCGGTGCCGCGTTCCAACTGACGCCAGGGAAGCACCTGAAACGTTGACGGATCAGGTTGTGCCACCATGTCCGATTCGAAGACGCGCGCGAACCCCTCAATGGCGGACCCGTCGAAGCCGACACCCTCTGAGATGGCACCCTCAACCTCCGCCGGTGCGATGGCCACAGATTTCAGTGACCCCAGCACGTCGGTGAACCAGAGCCGCACGAAGCGGATGTCGCGTTCCTCCATGGAGCGGAGTACGTACTCGGTCTGCCTGTCCATGTCCCTAGTGTGCCCGTTCCCGGGGCTGCACGACAGGAGGACCGTCCAGGGGACCCTCGCCTTCGTTGTTGTCGGCGTCCCGAGGGGCGGTTGATTCGCGGATGTTGAGCTTCGGGGTGATGATCACCCGATGCGCGGGTCTGCCGGGATCGCGCAGCCTGTCCACGGCCAATCCCATGGCGGCGCGGCCAATGGAGGTGCGTGGAGGACGTACCGCTGTGAGTGGTGGGGTGAAGAGTCCCGCCACTTCGTCGTCATAGGCGATGACAGAGAACGCCCCGGGCACATCGATTCCCACCTCCTGGCAGTGCTGAACAATGGCACTCGCCTCTCTGTCCGCATGCACCAGCAGCGCCGTCGTGCCGGACGCCAGACAAT
>CBDTVQ010000136.1:0-5676 GCA_965364045.1 uncultured Tessaracoccus sp.
CGTCGCTGTTGGAGGCAATGACTTCACCCACGGCGGCGCATTCCAGGGGCTGGTCGATCTGGAATGAAGGGATGTAGGACTTGGATTCGTTCATCCGTCCGCGCATGTAGGGATCAACCGACATGTGGTGGTTGGCCACGAGAATCTGGCCGTCCTTGAGTTCAGG
This sequence comes from uncultured Tessaracoccus sp., assembly GCA_965364045.1. Classification (GTDB taxonomy): domain Bacteria; phylum Actinomycetota; class Actinomycetes; order Propionibacteriales; family Propionibacteriaceae; genus Arachnia. Next base: position 167 of record CBDTVQ010000136.1, read on the forward strand.
GACGTCCACTTCCGCCAGTCGGAAGTTTTCGGGAGTGGGCCAGCCTTCGGGGCGTGAAGCCAGGTGGATCTCGCGGGTGGTGGTGGGATGCTCGGTCATGGTGATGACTCCTTGCTTGGGGGTATCAGTTCTTGCCGGTGTTCAGCTCTGGGGTGGAGGCGCCGGGCATGCAGCATCACCTGTGAGGCGGCGGGCAAGTGTGCGAAGCGTGATGGCTTCCTCCTCCGTGAGGCCGAGGGTGGAGGCGACGTCCTTCTGGACATCGAACACCGGGCCCCTCAGCGCCTGTCCGCTGGTGGTGAGCCGGATGTGGACGCGACGTTCGTCGTCGATTGCCCGATGTCGAGTAACGAGCCCGAGTGCCTCGAGCCTCTTCAACAACGGTGACAGTGTTCCGCTGTCCAGATGGAGGCGCTGGCCAAGTTCCTTGACCGTGACGTTGTCGGTCTCCCACAGCACCAGCAGCGTGACGAACTGCGGATAGGTCAGACCGAGCCCTGCCAGTCCATCGCGGTAGGCGCTCGTGATGGAGCGCGATGCCGCGTACAGGGCGAAGCAGAGTTGGTCATCGAGTCGGCCCGGCGCGTCCATGATCAGCCGGCCTGCAGGCTTGGGTAGTCGGTGTAGCCCTCGGCGCCGCCACCGTAGAACGTCTGCATGTTTGGCTCGTTGAGGGGAGCGTCCGTGCGCCACCGCTCTGCGAGATCAGGGTTGGCGAGGAACGGACGACCAACGGCCACCAGATCAGCCTGGCCAGCCTCGATGATTCTCTCTGCGTCCTTCTTCGTGGTGATGGAGGCGAAGCCGGAGTTGAGCATGAAGGGACCGTCGAAGGCTGCGCGCAGGTGGGACGTCAGGTCTGTCGCTGGATCCGCTAGCACGCTCAGGTAGGCCAGCCCCAGACCGGCGATGCCGGTGACGAGTGTGTCGTAGGTGGCGCGGGTGTCCTTGGGGTCCTCTTCCAGGACGCCCTGGACGTTGTGTGCGGGGGAGATGCGCACGCCCACGCGCTCTGGGCCGATGGCGTCGGCCACTGCCCTGATGGTGTCGATGGCAAGCCGCGCACGATGTGCTGGGGTGCCTCCATATTCGTCGTCCCGGACGTTGGTGGAAGGAGCCAGGAACTGATGCAGCAGGTAGCCGTTCGCGGCATGGATTTCGACGCCGTCCAAACCGGCCTCGACAGCAGAGCGCGCCGCCTGCACGAACTCCGCTACAACGCTTGGAATCTCGTCGGTCTCCAACGCCCTGGGTGTGGTGTAGGGCTGTGGTCCTGAGGCAGTGATGACAGTTCCCGGTGCCGCGAGGGCGCTGGGAGCGACGGTCTCCAGGCCGCCCTTGTTGTCCGGGTGGGCAACGCGTCCGCTGTGCATGAGCTGGACGAAGATGCGTCCGCCCTCTTCGTGCACACCGTCGGCCACCTTGCGCCAACCCTGGATCTGCTCGGGTGTGTGGATGCCGGGGGAGTTCAGGTAGCCCTGGCCGACGGCGCTGGGCTGGCTGCCCTCAGCGATGATGAGTCCGGCGCCGGCGCGCTGGGAGTAATACTCAGCGTTGAGGTCCGTGGGCACCATGCCGCCCCCTGCACGATTGCGGGTCAAAGGTGCCATGACGAAGCGCTGGGGCAACTCCATGGAACCAATGCGAATGGGGGAGAAGAGGTCAGTCATGATTCGATCGTACACCATCAAATTGGGCACAATCGATCTAGGCCTTGCTCACAGGGAAGTGACGCGCAAGTGGAGAGATTGGTGGCGTGCGGGCTCAATCCTTGGCGATGGGGCGACCTGGGTCCGTGATCCAGTCGCTCCAGGAGCCTGCGTAGACGCCGAGGTCATCCGAGATGCCCGCAACCGCCGCGGCCAGCGCCACGTGGCAGGCCTGGAATCCGGAGCCGCAGTATGTGGCGGCCGCAACGTCGCCTTGCACGCCCACTGCGGCGAATTGGTCGCGCAATTCCTCGGGGGAGAGGAACGTGCCGTCCTCACCCACGAGATGCAGCGCTGGCAGCGACCGTGCGCCGGGAATATGGCCGGCCACCGGATCCACGTTCTCGTCCTCACCACGGAACCGATTTGCGGGTCGACCGTCCAACAGCACACCGGACGCCGTCATGCCGGCGGCTCCGTCGGCATCGAGGGCCGTCAGGAGAGGGGGAGTCGCCTCGAATTCTCCCACTTCGACGCCCTCATTGACACCTTCTTCGACGGCGTGGCCCGCGGCTCGCCAGGCGCTCAGACCACCGTCGAGGACCGCCACTTTCGTATGACCAAAGTGGCGCAACAGCCACCATGCACGAGATGCGGTGATGGACTTCCAGTCGTCGTAGACCACGACGGCATGATCTGAGGTCACCCCGGCTGCCCGCATTCCTGATTCAAAGCGTTCCGGTGCTGGCAGCGGATGCCGCCCGCCGGAGCCGTCAGTGTCCGGTTCCGACAGAACCAACATGGCGTCCACGAACCGGGCGCCGGGGATGTGTCCCTGCTGGAACGCTTCCCGGTCACCTGCCGATCCGGGCCCCGCCCACCGGACGTCCAGAACAACAGGCGCAGAAAGGGGATCCGAGAGCTGGGCAGCGAGTTCTGCGACGGTGATGAGGGGCCAGGTATCCATAGCTCAGGAATCTACTGCAGCTGTACGTCGTCGTCCCGGGTGTAGGTCCAATCCGGATGCGACTCGTCGTACGGTTCGGTGTCGGTGTCCGGAATGCCGTCCTCGTTCATGTCAGGACTACGCGGGCTGCGTGAATCCCAGACCAGTGTCACAGCCGCCAGAATGGTGGCCACGGCAGTGCCGATGAGGACACCCAGTTTTGCGGCGGCAGTGTGCTCCGAGTCCGGGAAGCTGAGCTCGGCGATCAGGAGTGAGACGGTGAATCCGATGCCGGTCAGAAGACCGATGGGTAGCAGATCCCGTACTCCCAGACCATCGGCCAACCGGAGTCTCGTGAACGTCGTGACGAGCTTGGTGACCCCCAGAACACCGATGAGCTTGCCCACCACGAGCGCGACGCTGATGGCCACCAGAACCGGCTGCGCGAAGACGTTGCCCGCACCGTCGCCAGAGAAGGCAACGCCAGCGGAGAAGAAGGCGAAGATGGGCAGTGCGAGACCCGCGGAGACGGGGCGGATCCGGTGTTCCAGGACGTGGACGCGGGTATCAGCCTCACCATGGATCTGACGGGCGGGGACCGCAAACCCCAGCAGCACGCCGGCGATCGTGGCATGCACACCGGACTCGTGCATCAGGGCCCAGGCGAGCAGCCCCACGGGGACCATGAGCCACCACCGCATGCGCTTCATCTTGGCGAGAAAGAAGAAGACGCCCACGGCGATGAAGCTGCCGAGCAGTAACCACAGGTTCAGCCCAGCGCTGTAGAAGGCGGCGATGATGATGATGGCCAGTAGGTCATCGACCACGGCGAGCGTCAACAGGAAAGTCCGCAGCGCACCGGGGAGTTTGCTGCCGAAGATGGCCAGCACTGCCAGCGCAAATGCAATGTCGGTGGCGGTGGGGATTGCCCAGCCGCTGGAGGCGCCGGGATCGCCCATGACGTTCACGATGACGACGTACAGGAGGGCGGGCATGGCCATGCCACCGATCGCGGCGGCCACCGGCACCGCAGCACGCGCGGGGGAGCGGAGGCTGCCAGCCAGGAGCTCATGCTTGAGCTCCAGACCAACGATGAGGAAGAACAGTGCCAGGAGACCGTCCGCGGCCCACGTGGACAGACTGAGATTCAGATTGATGGCCGAGGGGCCGATCTTGAACTGCGCCAACGAGGCGTACCAATCAGCGGCCGGGGAATTGGCGAGGACGAGCGCGAAGATGGCCGCGCCAATCATCAGGGCGCCCCCCACCTTGTCGCGGGCGACGAAGCGCGCCAGTCGTTCCGGCAGGGATGTGGAGAGGGTCGCATTGTCGGGTGCGGTCGTCATGAGCATCCTGAGGGCTAGGAGATAGGCAACGTCGACCAGACTTCCCGACACACCGCGTCACATCCTACAGGACCGACGAAGTGGTACCTGCTGTCCACCAGTCGGACAGATGTGGCCTTCGGGAATAGAGCGGGCACCGTCGTCGTTCACCCGGCAAGTCCACCGATTGCGGGCTGGATCAGATGATGCCCTTAGGAGAGAACACAATGACGTATCGCCCCGAGACTCTCGCCGTGCATGCCGGCCAGGAACAGTCCGACCCGACGACGAATTCGCGCGCCGTGCCCATCTATCAGACGGTGTCCTACACCTTCGATGATGCCGAGCACGCTGCAGACCTGTTTGCCCTGCGCAAGCCCGGCAACATCTACACCCGCATCATGAACCCGACGCAGAACGTGTTCGAGGAGCGGGTCAATGCCCTTGAGGGGGGTGTCGGCGCTCTGGCCTCGGCGTCGGGGGCATCAGCCGTCACCTATGCGGTGCTCAACCTGACGTACGCGGGCGACAACATCGTCGCACTCTCCACGCTGTACGGCGGAACCTACGCGCTGTTCGCCCACACCCTCCCGCAGTTCGGCATCGAGGTGCGCTTCGTGGACCCGGCCAAGCCGGAGGACCTTGCGGCCCACGTGGATGAGAAGACCAAGCTCGTCTTTGGTGAGACGATCGGAAACCCCTCCCTCAACGTCATCGACCTCGATGCCTGGAGCACCGCCGCCCACGATCATGGGCTGCCATTCATCCTCGACAACACTGTTGCCACCCCGCTACTGACCCGGGCTTTCGATCATGGTGTGGACATCGTCGTGCATTCGGCCACCAAGTACATGGGCGGTCACGGCACGACGCTGGGCGGTGTGATCGTCGACTCCGGCAACTTCGACTGGACTGCGCATCCCGAGCGCTTCCCCGGCCTGACCCAGCCGGACGGTGCCTACCACGGAGTTGTGTGGACCGATGCTGCAGGCCCTGCCGCCTACATCATCAGGGCACGCACCGTGCTGCTGCGCAACACCGGTGCCACCATCTCGCCCATGAACGCGTGGCTGTTGCTCCAGGGGCTGGAGACGCTGCACCTTCGCATGGAGCGTCACTGCTCCAATGCTTTCACCATTGCCAAGTATCTCGAGGCGCATGACGCTGTGGCCTGGGTGAACTACCCGGGTCTGGAGTCCAGCCCCTCCCACGAGATCGCCAAGAGAGTTCTCGCCGACGGTCAATTCGGCGGTCTGGTGTCCTTCGGCCTCAAGGCCGGACGGGAGGCCGGAACATCCTTCGTCGGGGCGCTGGAGCTGTTCAGCCACCTCGCCAACATCGGCGACGCCAAGTCGCTGGTGATCCACAACGCTTCCACCACCCACTCCCAGCTCTCTGACGAGGAGTTGAAGGCCGCCGGCGTGCCGGGGGAGATGGTGCGACTTTCCGTGGGTATCGAGCACGTCGAGGATCTCATCGCTGCGCTGGACAAGGCTTTGTCTGCGCTCAGCTGATCCAGTTTCACCCAACCGATCGCCCGGAGCCTGCTCGAGGCTCCGGGCGACCCTGAGTGTTGCAGCAGACTCCATG
>CBDTVQ010000137.1:0-5657 GCA_965364045.1 uncultured Tessaracoccus sp.
CTCGCGACCCTCACCTTGGCAAGGTGATGCTCTACCAACTGAGCCACGTCCGCACCGCGACTGTCCCCAGACCTGATGGCCCAGTTCTCGACGCGTTGAGAACTTTAGCGCAGGGTGTGGGCTGATGCAAAACCCCTCGTGGGGGCACAAGCGCGATCCGGACGACGTCAGTTGGCCCTCTCAGCAGCGTGTAGGTCAGCACCATCATCCGCAAGGAGAAGCAGGGTTGCCGGGCGGCTGCAACCGTCGTTTGGCGCTGAGCCGGGGGGTGCGCTAAAGTTCGATCTCGCACGGGCGATTGGCGCAGTGGTAGCGCGCTTCGTTCACACCGAAGAGGTCACTGGTTCGAACCCAGTATCGCCCACCCCCGTGCCGGTGAGGCTTTCCGCCCCGCACACAAGAAGCCCCCTGCTTTCTCCGCCGATGGCGCCACGAGGATCTGATTCCCCAGCTCCCTCTCCGCCGTCATCTGAGGCACGTCAGCCGCTCACCTTGCGCTTACTCCTCAAACATTCCACAATGTGGGACGAACATCTTGGATAATGAAAAGCGACTACGACCGGAAGTGAGATGCCATGGCTGCGCCAGCGATCGTGCTCATCGCCTCCGGGGACGATGATCCAGCCGTCGCCGCGGCCCTCGCCTCCCTCAGTTCCAAGTTGTCCGAGCTCCGCCCAGACCTCCTCGTGACATTCGGCTTCGTTTCAGACGTGAAGCCGGGCGTCGCGGACTGCGTGGATCGATTGGCGTCAACTGGCACCACCGAGATCGCCATCGTTCCACTGGATCTTGTCTCCGCCATGGACCACTCCCCCGTCATCACCAAGGCGGCAGATGCTGTCCAGAAGTCGCAGTACGGCGTCAAGGTGGTCATCGCTCGTCCCATCGGGCCGGCATCAGAGCTCCTGAACGTGATGGATGCGCGCATGCGCGATGCCCTGGCAAAGACCAATGCGGTTGAGGTGGATGCACTGGTCCTCGGCGCTCCGGAGGGCGGCGACGTACGCGGCACTTCACTTCTTGCGCGCCGCGCTCGCCAGTGGGCCGCCCACCACAAGCTTCCGGTCCAACTCGCCATCTGTGACAATACGGGGCGCGCGACCGCCCAGGCCATCGCAGCAATGCGAACCCAGGGGCGCCGCCACATTGCCGTCGGTTCGCTGTTCCTGACCAAGGGTCCCCTGTTCCGGGCCCATCAGCAGGCTGCTCTGCGCGCGGGTGCCATGGTGGTCACGGATCCCATCGAGGACCATGACCGTCTGGTGGAGCTGATCATCGCCCGCTACGCCTTTGCAGCCATGGAACTCCTGGATGCCAGCGCTCCCCAGCGCGACAACGCCCCCTTCACTGACGCGGACTGACTTCCTCAGTCATCGTCGGAGTGGCGGGCCCGTGACGGCTGCACCCTCATCGGCTCGCCCTCCATCTTCGGGTATTCGGGCGGGTAGGGCATTTCGCCCTGTCCAGCGGCCTCATCCCTGAGATACCACTCCAGTGCTGTTGCCGGGTCGCCGGGCTCAGCGTCACAGTAGGGGCCCCAGACGTCGCCCAGCCGCGCGTAGCGCTCCAGCATTGATGGCACCGTGAAGTCGTCCGGGCTGACATGATCAACTTCATCCCAACCCAGTGGGGCAGAGACACGTGCCGCGGGTGTTGGCCGGATGGAGTATGCGGAGGCCATCAACCGGTCACGGGCCATCTGGTTGAAGTCCACGAAGATCCTGCTCCCCCTCTCCTCCTTCCACCAGTTGACGGTGACCTCATCGGGCATTCGGCGAGCGAGTTCACGACCGATCGAGATCGTCGCATGGCGGGCGTCAATGAAGCTCGTTCCTTGGACAGGTGCGTAGACGTGGAGGCCGCGGCCGCCGCTGGTTTTCGGGAAACCCACCAATCCCGCATCACTCAGGACCTTGCGCAGTTCATGGGAGACACGCGCTGCACCGGCGAAGTCCGTACCGGGTTGTGGATCGAGATCGATGCGCAACTGGTCCACCAGGTCCGTGTCTGACGCACGCACTGGCCAGGCATGGAACCTCAGGGTGCCCAAATTGACCATCCAGACCAACGTCGCTGCATCAGCCGGCGCCACCGTCTTGGCAGTTCTCCCCGAGGGGAAAGTGATGGTTGCCTGTTGCACCCAGTCCGGCGTCCCCTTTGGTGTGCGCTTCTGGTAGAAAGCATCACCGCGAGAGTCCTGCCGCGTTGACATGACCGTGCCCTCCACCACCCCGCCCGGCCAGCGCTCCATCGTTGTTGGCCTGTCCTTCAGCGCTGCGAGCATCCCGGGCGCCACGGCCATGACGTAGTGGGCAATATCCAGCTTCGTGAGTCCGAGCTCGGGGAAATAGGGCTTCGTGGGGCTGGAGAGGCGGACCTCGCGGCCATCAACCTCCAGCGTGATTGCATCCCTGCTGGCCATGCGGGACATCGTACTTGTTTCCACGGCTTGTGCTCGGTTCTAAACTTGGGAACCATGAGCAAGGATGAGAACACCGTCGCACCCCTGAACAAGCCTGACGCCTCGTGGCGCGAGCAGCTGAACGATCTGGAGTACCAAGTGCTGCGCAAGGGGGGGACCGAACGTCCCTTCGTGGGCGAGTACACCGACACGACCGCCGAGGGTGTCTACCGCTGTCGCGGCTGCGGCACTGAGCTGTTTCGCAGCACTCAGAAGTTTCACTCATCCTGTGGCTGGCCGAGCTTCTTCGAGCCACTTGCCGAGGAACGTGTTCGCTACCTGACGGACAAGTCGCTGTTTGGTCCGGATCGTGTGGAGGTGCGGTGCGCTGCGTGCGACGGGCACCTGGGCCACGTCTTCAAGGGCGAGGGCTACGACACCCCCACTGATCTGCGGTACTGCATCAACTCCGTGTCCATGACCCTGGACCCCGCCGACGCCACCGAGTGATCCTCGGTGGGCCGGGGTGGTTCGTCGTGAACCGGCGGCTGGTCAGACACGCCGCACTCACTGTGCTCCACGCCGTAGATGACCTTGACGATCAGCCGATGCGAGATTTCCGGTCCTGCGTGACGCGGCACCAATCACACGGAGTCTGATCCGGGGCTGTTCGGTTACGGAAGTACCCGGCGCGCTTCCCACACCGAGCGTCGGGGCTGACCTACTGTCTAAGACGTGGTTGCCTCTCCCAACATCACCCCGCTGGAATTCAGCCGTGTCCTGTCTGAGTTGCACGCCATGCGGTGGCGGACGGGACTCATCGTTGAGGAGATCGGTTCCCCGCAGCGCATCGCGCCCCACAGCATCGCGATCTCTGCCGAGTTGATGCAGGGCGAGGACGAACTCGCCAACGGGCGATTGATCCTCCTGCACGACCCCGCCGGAAATGACGCTTGGGGCGGCACCTACCGCATCGTGTCCTACGCACGGGCAGATGTGGATCTGGACATGGTGGCTGACCCCATGCTTCCCGACGTTGCCTGGTCATGGATGAGCGACGCACTCGAGACACACGAAGCCTCCCACGGTCATCTCGCCGGGACCGTGACCGCGTCCTACGGCAAGGCTTTCGGGGACATGGAGGGCGCCGAGGACCGCGCCGAAGTTGAGCTGCGTTCCTCCTGGACTCCTACCCTGGGGACATACGATCCCCTCGTGGGCCACCTCCGCGCCTGGCAGGACCTCCTGGGGCTGGTGGCCGGCAACCCCGTCCTTCCTGAGGGCATGCTGCACTTCCCCGGGCGCAGCCTGTGACCGCCGAGTTCGTTCAGCATTCACGTGAACCACTCCGGGACGTCGTTGGCAGCCCTGAGGCTCTGGCCGATTGTGTTGCAGCGCTGGCTGCTGGCGAAGGCCCCATCGCCTTTGACGCCGAGCGCGCCCACGGTCACCGCTACTGGCCCAAGGCGTACCTCTTCCAGATCCGACGGCGCGGGGCCGGCACCTGGCTTGTCGATCCATTGCCGTTCGAAGTGGACGGCGTTGCTCGCCTTGAAGTGCTGTCCGAATCCTGCGGGGACGCCCTGTGGCTTGTTCACGCGGCGAGCCAGGATCTGCCATGCATGCGCGACGTCGACATCCGGCCACGCCACCTTTTCGACACGGAGCTGGCAGCGCGGCTCCTGGGTGAACCCTCGGCGGGTCTTGGGCCTCTTCTGGAGCGCAAACTCGATGTTCATCTGGAGAAGGCACATTCAGCGGACAACTGGGCAACCCGGCCCCTGCCGGAGTCATGGCTGGAATACGCGGCACTGGATGTTGACTACCTGCTGGAACTGCATGAAATCCTGGCGGACGAACTGGACGCCATTGGTCGATTGGGTTGGGCTGAAGAGGAATTTGCGGCAACGCTCACGCAATTCCTTGCACCCACGGTCCCGAGAGTGGACCCCTGGCGGCGGCTGACTGGCCTCGCAGCGCTCAAGGCACCACGACAGCTGGCCGTTGCCCGCGCCCTGTGGACCGAGCGCGACACGATCGCCAAGGAGCGCGACAGACCGCCCGGCCGCATTCTCCCGGATCCAGCCATCGTGGATCTCGCCGCTCGCGTTTCGGCCAGCGGTCCCCTCCCTGGCCCCGCCGACATGTCGACGGTCAGGGGATTCCAGCACCGTACAGGCATGAGATTCCGGTCCAACTGGTTGCGCGCCATCTCCACAGTGGATTCATTGACACCTCGCGACTACCCACCACGACGGGCGCCATCCAACGGTTTGTCACACCCCCGGAACTGGGACCGGCATCACCCGGAGGCTGCTGAGCTCTGGTGGAAAGTGAAGCCAGCGGTCGACGAGCTCGGTTGCGATCTCGCGATGCAGCCGAGCCTCGTGGCCATACCGGCGATCATTCAGCGAGTGGTATTCGACCACGCCAAGGAGCCAGATTTCGCCGACGCGCTGCGTCGTAACGGTGCTCGGGAATGGCAGATCGACTTTCTGGCGCCCCTGCTGAATGAGGTCTCCGGCCGCGCCTGAATCGGTGCTGCCGCCGCCTATCGACGGGCTGGGATGGAAGAAGGATCCGCGCCGCGGGTCAACGATGCGAAACGGTTGTGGCCAGCCCACAACCGTCCATGGTGAGGGCCGGTGGCGGTCAGCGTTTCTCGGCTGGTTGGATCATCTCGGCGAAAGCGTCGTCCTTGACGACATGCTCCAACACTTCGCGAGCGACATCGCGACCGGTGAGCCCCAACTCCTCCAGTATCTCGTCGCGGCTCCCGTGCTCCAGGAATTTCTGGGGAACACCGAACGTGAGAACCGGAGTGGATACGGCGTCCGCCAACAGGCGCGACCGCAACCGCTCCCCCAGGCCCCCGGTCAGCATGTTGTCCTCAATGCTGACGACGAGCTTGTACTCGCTGCTCAGTTGGACCAGTTCGCCGCTGACTGGCACGCACCAGAGCGGATCTGCGACGGTGCAGGAGAAGCCCTGATGCCCCAGTCGATCAGCGACGTCCATGGCAATGCCGGCGAACTGACCATATCCGAGCAACAGCACCCGAGAGTCTGAGTGAGTGCGAAGGATGTCAACCCTCTCGCGTCCCTCACCACGATGCGATATGGCTGGTATCTCGTCCGGCAACCGCTCCTTGGAGTAGCGGACCACCGTCGGCCTGTCGTCAACTGTGACGGCCCGCTCCAACGCTGCCACCATCCTCGGCTGATCCCTGGGGGCGGAGATTTCGAGACCCGGAATC
>CBDTVQ010000138.1:0-5627 GCA_965364045.1 uncultured Tessaracoccus sp.
CGACACGATCATGAGGTCTGCCTGGCGCGGAGAAGCGCGGAACACTTCCTGCCCCCAGCGGCCGGCGTCGTAGCGTGGAGTGCCGTAGGCCATCATCTCGATGGCGCAGCAGGCGAGACCCATCGTGGCCGGCCAGAAGGATGCTTTGCGCACCCATCCGAAGACACCTTCGACGGTGGTGAGCAGGATTCCGCTCGGGATCTTGTCCTCAATACCCATCAGGCTTTCCTTCCGGTCATTCCCAGTCCAGGCCGTTGCGGCGCAGGACATAGAAGTAGGCAATGAACACGGTGATCACGAAGACCACCATCTCCACCACGGCGAACGTGCCCAACTTGTTGTAGGACACGGCCCACGGGTAGAGGAACACGATCTCGATGTCGAACACAATGAAGAGCATGGCGGTGATGTAGTACTTCACCGGGAACCGACCGCCGCCCACCGGTTGGGGCGTGGGCTGGATGCCACACTCGTACGAGTCGTACTTGGCACGGTTGTAGCGCCCGGGCCCGATCAGGTTCGAGCTCATGAAGATGGCCACCACGACGAACACGGTGGCCAGCACCACCATCCCAACGATGGGGATATATGCATTCACGATTCGTCCTCTTCCATGTTCGCTTCGCCGAACTCAGGCTGCCGGGGCTGCTTTGCACAACGCATTGATGATTCTGTCCATGGCGTCCCCATCCCTCTCATCGGTCAGGTTTGCCAGCAACTTCATCACGAATCTCATCAGCGTCTTGTGCGGCAACCCGTAGGTGGTGCACAAGCTCATGATGCGAGGATCCCCGATGAGCTTCACAAAGATGGTGCCGAGGCGATAGTAGCCTCCCAAGCTCGCTTTGAGGGCCGTTGGATAGCCCTGCAGCGCCTTTTCTGCCGATTGTGTGCCGATTCCGCGGGACTTGGCTTCGGCGATGGCGTCGGCAGCCATTTCGGCAGATTCCATCGCATAGGCGATGCCCTCGCCGTTGAACGGATTCACCATGCCTCCGGCATCGCCCACCATCAGGAGACCGCGACCGTAGTGCGGCTGACGGTTGAAAGCCATGGGCAGCGCTGCGCCCTGAACCTTGCCCACCATGTTCTCGTCACGAAAGCCCCACTCCTCGGGAGTGTTCTCCAGCCAGCGCTTCAGCAGCGCCCTGTAATCGGTGCTGCCGAACGCCTTGGAGGTGTTGAGCACACCCAGACCGACGTTGCTGGTGCCGTCGCCCATACCGAAAATCCAGCCGTAGCCGGGCATCAGCGTGGAAGCGTGGGGCTTGCCCTCCCACAATTCCAGCCAGGACTCGAGGTAGTTGTCATTCGTGCGAGGGGACGTGTAATACGTCCGAACAGCCACACCCATGGGGCGATCATCGCGCTTGGTCATGCCCATGGAGACTGACAGGCGGGAAGAGTTGCCGTCGGCGGCCACAACCAGCGGCGCGCGCCACGTGGCGCCGTTCTTGGTGGTGACCCCGGTGATGCGACCCGTTCGGTCATCGAGAACCGCGTCCGTGACGTGGGCGCCCTCCACCAGAGTGGCGCCATGTGACACGGCGTGACGCGCAAGCATGTCGTCGAAGTCCGAACGGGGACGCACGAGCCCGTAGGGCGGGAAATCAGTCAGCTCGGGCCAGTCAAGTTCGAAGGGTTCGGACCGACCGCCGTAGATGCGCAGGCCGCGATTGTGCAGCCAGCCGTTCTCCTCGGACGTGTCGATGCCCAGCTTGGTGAGTGCCCGGGTGGCACGAGGGGTGAGACCGTCCCCACAGACCTTCTCACGAGGGAAGTGCGACTTCTCCAACACGACGACGTTGAGGCCACGTCGGGCCAGGTTGGCGGCAGTGGAGGACCCACCTGGACCGGCTCCTACGACGATGACGTCGGCTTCTCCACCCTCGTCAGCCGTCGCCATGCCATTGCTGGGCTCGGCGTTGCGCATGGGGGCTCCTCACAGAATCTCTTGATGATCGGGTGTCAGTCTAGGCGGTCCCGTCGCCCGATCACCAACCCATCGAACTCTCTGACCGATTCCCCGTTGACGAGCTTGAAATGGACACAATTGAGCATGAAACCCTCACGTAAATCAGACCCACGAGAAGGCAAAGGACTAGCTGTCTCCAACGGCAGGGGGGTTTAGGAGCAGGCCTTCCACTGGGCTATCGTCGCTCGGGTGACTCTGGACTTCGGAACCAAGCGCCTGCGCGCCACAACGGTGGCGATTCCTGATCCCGGGCTACTGCAACGTTTCCTGTCCTCCTCCGGTCCGACGGCCGCCTTCATCCGCAAGGGTGAAGGAATCGTCACACTGGGAGAGGTGGCAAGGTTCGAGACCGATTACCCGGACGCCGCCGATGTCTGGTGGTCAGAGGTGGCGGACCACATCGATCACGACTCAGAACTGCCCGGCGCCTACGGCACCGGCCCGCTGGCCGTGGGCTCCTTCACCTTCGATCCGGATAGCTCCGAAGAACGATCGGTGCTCGTGGTCCCCCAGGTGGTCATCGGCAAGCGCGACGGCCAATTCTGGATGACCAGCATCGGCGATCGCGCCCGGTCCTTGGAGCTGCCACCATCGGGAGAACCCCTGGAGGAGCCAACCGGGTTGCAACTCCTGCAGGGTTCGATGTCCGAGCGCGTGTGGATGGACATCGTCGGTGAAGTCATCAGGTTGATTCGTACCGGTGAGGTGGAGAAGGTGGTCCTCGCAAGGGATCTTCTCATCAAGGCCGACGGCCCCATCGATGCCCGGTGGCTCGTCAACCGATTGGTGAATCGCTACCCGACCTGCTGGACCTATTTGGTGGAAGGCATCGTGGGCGCCACACCCGAACTCCTGATCCGCCGTCAGGGGGGACTGGCCACCTCGCGTGTCCTCGCCGGAACGGTGTCACTGGATCCGAAGAACACCAACAGTCTTGTGAAGGCGGCCGAGCTCGCGACGTCATCCAAGGACGTGGCCGAGCACGAGTTCGCCGTCGAATCCGTTGCACGGGCATTGCAGCCCTACTGCTCCGCAATGAACGTTCCGGAGGCCCCGTCTATCCTGCCGCTGCCCAACGTGTTGCACCTGGCCACCGACATCACGGGCGTGACAGAGCCTGACTCCAGTTCACTGGCACTGGCCGCGGCCCTCCACCCCAGCGCAGCTGTCTGCGGTACTCCCACCTTCGCTGCGCGGGAGATGATCAGCGAGCTCGAATCCATGGATCGTGGAAGGTACGCCGGCCCCGTGGGATGGGTTGATTCCTACGGCGACGGCGAGTGGGCCATTGCCCTGCGTGGTGGCCAGATCAAGCAGGAGTCCCCCGAAACCATCCAGCTCTTCGCCGGGTGTGGACTCGTGACCGATTCGGACCCCGCGGCCGAACTCGCCGAGACAAAGGCCAAGTTTCTCCCGATGCTGCAGGCGCTGGGCCTCGCCGAAGACTGACGTCCGCCGAAAGAGTTCAGACCCGTCCAGCTTCTCGTCGCCCGATGACGATCTGGGCAGGCGCCGGCGGAAGAATGCCCACGGCGGCCGCCGTGGGCTGTTGGCCTCAGCGGCGTCGTTGGACCTTGATCTTGTCCCCGCCCGGGGTCCCGCCACCCTTGCGCTTTGCCTTTTCTGCTTCCAGGACCTTTGCCTGTTCCTTCTGCTGCTCCATCAGTTCCTCCCGGTCCATCCCGCTGCGCAGGAAACCGAAGGCGATTGCAGCGATGACAAGTGAGATCCAGGCAGGCCACCCGAACACGATGGGCAACGTGACGAGAGCCACCATGTCGATGCCGCGTAGAACCGAGAACATCATGCCGGGAGGGAGCGCGCCGACACCGGTGGAGACGATGGGGCCGCCGTAGTCCGCTGGCTTCGCTGAGACCCACCGGATGGTGGCGAGAAAACCGGCCAGCGCGGTGATGAGGGCCGACGTCAGGCCGGTGACAGCACTCACCTGTTCCCCACCCAGTACACCGATGAAGGCGGGTGCAGTGGCGATGCCCCAGATGAGTGCCAGCGCGGCAGGCACCACCATGGTGGCTGTCTTGATCTTGGCAGGATCGAAGGGGAAACACCGCTGGAGGCCTTTGGCGCGACTCAGGACGCGCAACGAGTTGCAGAATCCGATGAGGGCACCCATCAGCACCAGCGCGGAAATGGGCGGGTTCAGCTGAGAGATCCCGAGAGCCTGCACGGCGTACGGGACAACCATGGAGGCAAGCCAGAGCGCCAGTGGGAACGGGTTGCGCCAGAGACGCTGCACGTCGCGCATGATGATCGCTGTTGTGCCCAGACCCACACCGCGGGTCGCCCGCACATGGCCCTTTCGTTTGGCCTTGTCCTCCACCAGGATGTCCCGGACGAGAGCGAAGTCCATGGCGAAGGCCGCCCCCTGCATTCCCGCGATGAGCGAGCTGCCGGCGGTCAGTCGCTGACGTCGAATGTTGCGGAGTCGCACGTGTGCGATGACGCCGGACACCAGACCCAGGAGCAAGCCGGCACCAGCGACGATCCACGCGAACTCCACACTCAGTTCCTCCAGGGGAGCAGCCGAGAGCAGTCCAGCCGCGATCCCCACAAGTGCGAGCAGTGTCACCACCGCAACAGTTCCCACCAGCCACTGGAGTGTTGCGGTGATCCACCGTCGCTCCACTCCCTGCTCTGCGGCTGCAAAAGCAGTCAGACCCAGGGCGCCGAAGCCAGCGGCAGCCGCCCAGACGAGGATGTTGACTCCACCGGAACCTGTCAGTGCTGCAACGAGCGCACCAAAAAGGCCCCCGGCGGCAAAGGCCGCACTCAGCGCCCCCACGAGCCGGCCTGTCAGCAGACGTCGACGGTCCAGCGGTCCGTCCATGAGCCAGAACCCCTCGGCAGCTGAAGCCACGATGGGTCCGAACATGCGGCATGCCACCAGGGTGAAGGCCAGAATTGAGGCGACGGCGGCCCATGGCAACAGCCCACGGGCGGCGAGGCACTGGTCGGTGTCACATCCGGAGACTGACTGCTGGGCCTGGATGATCGCGCTGATGAGCATGGCTCCGATGAGCACGACCCCGAAGACCATGACGTAGGCATCCTGGAACGCCTCCAGGAGGTTTCGGTCTGCGCGCCCCCGTCGCCAGTCCTTCATCAGGAGCTTCAGTTGCCGTTCGTCGGCCTGCCCGATGTCTCCGAACTTCTCGTCGACCTCACTCATGCGCGCGGCACCCCCAGACGCACCTCGCGCGCACCGATGGCCTCCAGCAGGGCCGGTTCGTGACTGGCCAACACGATGGCAAGGCCATCCGCGAGGTCCGACTTCAGCCGACGCCCCAACCATTCCACGCCCTCGACGTCGAGCCGTTGCTCCGGCTCATCGAGCACCAACAGTCGTCGCGGACGCACGAACGCGGTGGCGAGAGCCAGTCGACGACGCTGTCCCGAGGAGAGGGTGCTCGGGAGTTGGCTTGCCTGCGGCACCAGCTGTACCTCTTCCAACACCTCGTCCACGAGGGAATCAGGATCCACGATGCCATGGGCACGAGCAAGCAGGTCGAGGTGCTCGACAACCGAGAGGTCGGGGAAAAAATCAAGATCATCGATGACCGTGGCCACCATCCGTCGGATCTCCGCGCTGGTCTCGCTCATCCGGATACCGCACACGGAGATGGCGCCATCA
>CBDTVQ010000139.1:0-5602 GCA_965364045.1 uncultured Tessaracoccus sp.
GCGAAGCCGTGTCGCTCCCCTGGCCGTCGGTCCCGAGCAGGTGTGGCCATCCGGGCGCAGCGAGCCGCGCTCCGGAGATGGCCGTCGGGTCGAAGGGCGTCCAGAACAGACCCACCAGGGCCAGGACCAGGATGATGGCGATCAGTGCCCCACCCACCACGAGGTTTGCGCGCCTCATCGCGGATCTCCTGTCCGCTTGAGTCGCGGATCCACGAGTTGGTAGGCAAAGTCCACGAGAAAGTTCATGAGCAGCACTGCCCACACCAGCAGCAGCACGATGGCTTGGACCACCACGAGATCCCGCTGACCCACCGCCTGGATCAGGCGTGATCCGAGACCGGGCAGAGCAAAGACCTGCTCGATGATGATGGCGCCCACCAGCAGTGTGGAGAGCTGCAGCCCGATGACAGTCAGCAGGGAAATGGCGATGTTGCGGCTTCCATGACGGCGGAGAGCACCCCACGTGGACCAGCCGACGGATCGGGCGGTGCGGAACCAGTCCTCCCCCAGCACCTCGATGACAGCGCTGCGGACATACCGCGACAGGATGCTGGCCTGCACGATGGCCAGGGCTGTGACGGGGAGGACGAGGTGCAGGAGCCATGTGCCAAGCCCGTCGAAGGGGCTGACATAGCCCGTGGCCGGCAACCACCTCAGTGTGACGGCGAAGAAGACAACGAGCCAGATGCCCGCCCAGAAGGCCGGGATGGAAAGACCGATCTGCGAAACCGCCGATGCCACGAACCCGCTGATGTGTCGACGCCTGATTGCGGCGAAGGCTCCGAGAGGCAGCGCGATGAGCACCGCCAGCGTCATGGAAAGACCCACGAGCCACAGCGAGACCTCGAGGCGAGGAGTGATCTGGGAGACCACGTCTTTTCCCGTGATCATCGAGGAACCGAAATCTCCCCGCACCACCCCGCCGAGCCATTCGGCGTAGCGGGTCAGGAGTCCTCGATCCAGACCGAGACGTTCCCGCAACGCAGCCACCTCGCCGGGCGCGGCATTGGTGCCCAGGATGATTTGGGCGACGTCACCGGGCAGGGCATTGGTGGCGAGAAAAATGAGCAGGGACGCCACCAGCAGGCTGATCACCAGCCCGCCCAGCCGCAGCCCGACGGTGCGCAGGCTCACGTCAGCGGCTGGTCGCGACTGTTGTCAGGTCGAAGGACAGGCCTGTGCCGTTCACCTGGATTCCCGAAACGTCGGTGGTGGTGATGACGAGGTTGGGGAGGAGGAAGAGCCAGTCTGCGGCCGCATCCTCTGCCAGGATCCGGGCTGCCTCCTTCATCAGGTCAACCTGCTCCTCCACCGGTGCCACGTCAGCCTCGGCGATCAGTTCTGTGAAGGCCGGGTTGTCGTAGTGCCAGTAGTACTCCGGATTGGCGAAGTTGCTGATGTCATGGGGCTCCACGTGGGCGATGATCGTCATGTCGTAGTCGCCCTGCCCGTAGACCTCCTTGAGCCACTGCGCGAAATCTATTTCATCCACCTGGAGCTCGATGCCCACCTCGGCCAGCTGGGCCGCGATGAAACGAGCCGCTGGCTGCGCATAGGGGACGTCGGTGGTGACGCGCATCCGCAGCGTCAGTCCCGCTTCGAAGCCGGCTTCCGCGAGGAGTTGCTTTGCCAGGGCCGGGTCGAACGGATAGGTCTCCGACAGGTCCTCGAACCACGGATCGGTGGGCACCACCATGGAGCCAATCATCATGCCCTTGCCACCCCAGACGGCATCCACGAGCGCTTTTCGATCGATGGCGTGGTTGATGGCCCGGCGCACCTGCAGATTCGCCAGTGCCTCGTTGTCGTGGTTGAAACCGAGCACCACCTCCCCGTCGGTTGTGCCTTCGGTGACGGTGAAACGTTCGGTGTCCGAGAACTGTTCAATGGACTGGGGCACGGTCAGGTTGGAGATGACGTCAAGTTGGCCGGACAGCATGGCAGTGTTCATGGCGTTCGGGTCCGCGTAGTAGCGGAAGTACACGTCGTCGACACGCACGTTCGTGCCCCAGTAGTTCTCGTTGGCGATGAGTTTGACGTACTGGCCGGTGGACCACTCGTCGAAGATGAAGGGCCCGGAGCCGGCGGGCTGTTCCGCGATGGTGTCCCAGCCGGCCGGGTCGTAGACGATGCCTGCCGGTCCGGCCATGTTGTACAACCACTCGTTGCTCGGCTGTGCCAGCCTGACCTCGACGGTGTCCTCGTCCACAGCTTCGATGGATTCCACCGTCTCAAGCTTGCTCGAGACCTGACTGGTGATCCCCTCTCCACTGCGCGCACGCTCCAGGGACTCCACGACAGCCGCAGCGCTCACCTCATCGCCGGAGGCAAATTTCGCGGACCGGTCCAGGTTGAACGTATAGACGAGGCGATCCTCGGACAGTTCGTAATCGCGTGCCAGGAGTGGACTGATGCTCCCTTCGCCGTCGATCCGCACCAGCGTCTCGTAGACGTTGTACAGCAGGACGAACGGCGTTCCGGCACCGTTCACGGTGGCAGGATCGAGGCCCTCGGGTTCCAGTGTGGCGCCCACGTTCAGGACGACCGGCTCGCCGGTGGGGGAAGGTTCAGGGCGCGAGCAGGCTGTCAACGCAACCGCTGCCGCACCCATCAAGCAGACCCAGGCCGCGACAGGGCGGAGTGGACGACGTGCTTTCATCGGACGAAACTCCCCCATTGTCGAATGCAGAACGGCGCCAATCCTATCCGGCCAAACCGTGAAGGCCACGATCACGCCGCGCAGTGGGCTAAAATCCGCTGCACGCCGTCAGCGAAAACCCGAACGCCGGTGTCCGATCCAGGGAGGATTCGTTGTCCCAGCCGCGCCGCCGCCGCTTCTCGTGGCATGGCACCGGTCACGTGATCCAGAACGCCTCGCTGCGCGCCTTTGACCTCAGCGAGCGCACCGCTCGTTGGGGTTGGCGATCCCAGAAACGTCGAGTGAACCGCTGGCAGTCCCGGCTGTTCATGATCGTGCAGATCTCCCTGGCCGCAGGCATGTCATGGTGGCTGGCCCAGACGCTGTTCTCGCACAAGGCGCCGTTCCTGGCCGTGGTGGCCGCCATCGTCTGCCTCGGGTTCAGCTTCGGCCAACGTTTGGGGCGTGCACTGGAGATCGCTGTCGGCGTCACCGTCGGCGTGTTGTGCGGGGACATATTTCTGTACTACTTCGGCACCGGTGTCTGGCAGATCATTCTGGTGATTGCCGTGGCCATGTCCATCACGACCTGGCTGGGTGCCCGCACCCTGATGGTCACACAATCGGCGGTGCAGGCCGCAGTCGTGCTCACTGTGCTCCCGGGCGTCGACGCTGGCATCGAGCGCTGGATGGATGCCCTCGTGGGGTGCGGCGTCGCGTTGCTGTTCGCCACCGTGGCCCCCATCGGTCCCGTGATGCGACCGCGACTGCAGGCGGCGAAGGTGCTGCACGAGACGGCGAACACCATCCGGGAGATGGTCGTGGCGGTGGAGGCATCCGACATGCAGGCGGCTGAGCGCGTCCTGGCTTCGGCCCGCTCGACGGAGCAGGCATTGAACACGCTGACCACGGCCGCCAATGAGGGCGCCGCCGTCGTTCGATTCTCCCCGTTCCTCAGGCGGCACAGGGAGGGGGTCCTGCAGATCGCCGACATCACCGTCCCGCTGGACCGTTTCACACGCAACCTGCGGGTGCTGGCGCGCCGCGCCGTCGTCGCCGTCCACCGGGGTGAGAGCGTGCCGGACGATCACCTTCAACTGATGACATCTCTGGCCCAGATCACGGACGAGTGCGCCGCCGAGTTGTACGCCATGCGGATCCCCGAGAGCAAGATCGACGACATCGTGGCGCTGGCCGAGGAAAGCGCAGAGATTCCCATCGGAAACCGGCTGTCCAGCGCGGTCATCCTCGGACAGGCCCGCTCCATGATGGCTGACCTGCTGGAGCTCTGCGGGATGAACTACACCGATGCACGCGACAGCATCCCCGATCTGGCCTGAACGGCGTCAGGTCCGGGGATGATCCAGGTGGGGGTCCTCGAAGCCGACGTAAACAGTCTCCAAATACTCCTCGATGCCCTCACGTCCACCTTCTCGGCCCATCCCGGAATGCTTCAGGCCTCCGAAGGGTGCTGCGGCGTTGGAGATCGTCCCCGAGTTGATGCCGAGCATGCCCACCTCCAGCCGTTCCGCCATCCGCAGCGCCCGGTCGATGCTGCCGGTGTGAACATAAGCGGACAGGCCCATCATCGAATTGTTGGCATAGCCCAGGACCTCTTCCTCCGTGGTGAAGGACACGATGGGTGCCACCGGGCCGAAGATCTCGTCGTTGACCAGGGCGGAGTCCGGAGAAAGATTGGAGACCACGGTGGGCCGGTAGAAATAGCCCGGTCCATCGACCACTTCGCCACCGGTGAGCACCTCTGCCCCCTCCAGGCGAGCCGCGCACACCATCTCGTCGATGGAGGAGCGCTGTGCCTCCGAAACCATGGGGCCCACATCCGTGGCTCCATCCAGACCGTCGCCCACCACCAGCGATGCAAAGGAGTCGGCCAGAGCTCGGGAGAAGTCCTCGACGAGATCGACGTGCACGTAGAAGCGATTCGCGGCGTTGCACGCCTCCCCCATGTTGCGCAGCTTCGTCTTGTGGGCCGCGGCGACGGCGCGCTCCAGATCAGCGTCGTCGAAGACGATGAAGGGTGCGTTGCCGCCGAGTTCCATCGACGTCCGCACCACATTGCTGGCGGCCGCCTCCATCAGGGCCATCCCCACAGGGGTCGAACCCGTGAAGGAGATCTTGCGGAGCCGACGATCGCGGAGCATGGGCCCGGTCACGGGACGGGCCCGCGAGGTCGGGATGATGTTGACAACTCCCGCCGGAACACCCACCTCCTCAAAGACCCTGACGAGTGCCAGGGAGGTGAGGGGGGTCAGGGTGGCGGGCTTCAGGATGGTCGTGCAACCTGCGGCCAGGGCGGGCGCGATCTTGCGCGTCGCCATCGCCAACGGAAAGTTCCAGGGCGTGATGAAGAGGGCCGGGCCCACCGGCCGCTTCACGGTGAGAATCCTGAGGTTGCCCTCGGGGGAGCTGGTGTATCGACCGTTGATGCGGACGGCCTCCTCGGCGAACCAGCGGAGGAACTCCGCCCCGTAGGTGACCTCGCCGTAGCCCTCCGACAGGGCTTTGCCCATCTCCAGGGTCATGAGGGCGGCAAATTCGTCCCGGAGTTCCGTCACCCGTTCGAAGGCAGCGCGCAACAGCTCTGAACGCACACGAGGGGGCGTCGCCGCCCACTCCAGTTGCGCGCCCGCCGCAGCTTCGAGAGCGGCGATTCCGTCCTCGGGCGTGGCATCCGCCACCTGCGTGAGCACCTGCCCCGTGGCGGGGTTGTGGACATCAAAAACGTTGCCAGAGGCGGCGTCGCGCCACTCTCCGCCAATGAATAGTTGCGTCGGGGCCGCAGCAAGCGCCCTCGCTGTGAGGGATTCCCGCTCTTCGGCGGTAATGGGTCCATGGGGGTCAAGGGACAGTGGCATCTCGGGCGACCTTCCGCGTCACATGGTGCATATCGAGCGGTGCATCGCGGGTACGACACACCACACCACAGATCGTATATGAACCAGG
>CBDTVQ010000140.1:0-5585 GCA_965364045.1 uncultured Tessaracoccus sp.
AACGGGAGGAGGAGGTTGCGGTCACCGTCGCCCAAGGACTCACCAATGCCGAAATAGCCACGCAACTCCACATTTCGCTGAGCACCGTGAAATTCCATGTCAGCAGCCTCATGGACAAGATTGGCGCCAGCAACCGGGTACAAGTGGTGGTCTGGGCGTATTCCACCCGGCTCGTGCGCCCGTGACCACGGCCGGTCGCTGACGAACGACGACCCGACACGCCGCAACCAATGGTCACCAAGCCGTATATTGACGTCGTGGACAGTGAGTGCCACGTGTCGGGTCGGCGTGCCCCATTTCATCAACGGCGGGAGTCAACGACCAGACACGCCACAACCACTGGCCACCAAGCCGTATATCGACGTCATGGCCAGTGAGTGCCGCGTGTCCGGTCAGCGTCAGTGACAGATCTCGATCGTTGCCTCAGACGATCCGTAGCGGCTCGGCGAAGTGGCAGGCCGACCTGTGGGCGGACACACCGTCGGGGCGATCGATGAGCTCAGGCACGTCGACGGAGCACTTGGGCTGCGCCTTCCAGCACCGCGTGTGGAAGCGACAGCCCGACGGCGGGTTGGCGGGGCTGGGGACGTCCCCCTGGAGCACGATGCGCTCCTTCTTGCCGCGCTGCGATGGGTCAGGCACGGGCACTGCTGAGAGCAGGGCCTGCGTGTACGGATGAGTCGGGCTCTCGTAGATCTGCTTCTCGTCGCCGATCTCGACGATGCGCCCCAGGTACATGACTGCAACCCGGTTGGAGATGTGGCGCACCACGGACAGGTCGTGGGCGATGAAGACGTAGGCCAGGCCCAGTTCCTTCTGCAGATCCTCCAGGAGGTTGACCACCTGTGCCTGGACCGAGACGTCCAGCGCGGAGACCGGCTCGTCGCAGATCAGCACCTTGGGGTTCAGGGCGATGCCGCGGGCGATGCCGATGCGCTGTCGCTGACCGCCGGAGAACTGGTGCGGGTAACGGTTGATGTGCTCCGGGTTGAGGCCCACGACGTCGAGCAGTTCCTGCACGCGCGCCCTGCGCCCCTTCTTGCCCACGGCGTCCGGATGGACCTCGAAGGGCTCACCGACGATGTCGCCCACGGTCTTGCGTGGATTCAGGGACGTGTAGGGATCCTGGAACACGATTTGGATGTCGCGACGCACCTTGCGCATCGCCGCTCCCTTGAGCGAATACATGTCCTGACCGTTGAAGTCCAGGCGGCCAGCAGTTGGCTCCTCGAGCCGCATGAGCATGCGGCCGAGCGTCGACTTGCCACACCCGGACTCCCCCACCACGCCGAGCGTCTCGCCCGCGTGCAGATCGAAGGACACGCCATCGACAGCACGCACGTGGCCGACGGTGTGCTTGATGATCCCGGCCTTGATCGGGTAGTGCTTCTTCAGGTCGTGCGCCGAAAGGATGACTTCACCGGGCATCGCTCATCACCTCTTCGACGTTGAGGCAGGCGTGCAGCCTGCCCGTGGGGAGTTCGACCAACGCGGGCGGTTCGCCCACCGAGCAGTGCGCCGTGGCAAAGCGGCACCGGGGATGAAAAGCACAGCCTGAGGGAATCTTGAGCAGGTTGGGGGGCAGGCCGCCGATGGCGGAGAGCTTCTCGCCCTTCTGGTCAATCCGGGGGATCGAATCGAGCAGTCCGCGCGTGTAACCGTGGGCGGGGACGGCAAACACTTCACCGATCTCGCCGGTCTCCACGATGCGTCCGGTGTACATGATGGCCACCCTGTCCGCGACGTCGGCGACAACACCCAGGTCATGGGTGATGAGGATGAGTCCCATCTGGGACTCGTCCTGCAATTCCTGCAGCAGCTGCATGATCTGGGCCTGCACCGTGACGTCCAGAGCCGTGGTGGGCTCGTCGGCGATGAGTACCGTCGGGTCCAGGGCAATCGCCATGGCGATCATGATGCGCTGGCGCATGCCACCGGAGAACTGGTGCGGGTACGCGTCCACGCGTTCCCTGGCGCCGGGGATGTGGACCCGCTCCATCAGGCTGATGGCGCGCGCCTTTGAGTCGGAGCGGTTCATCCCCCAATGGATCCTCATCATCTCGGCGATCTGCCATCCGACGGGGAACACGGGGTTCAGGGAGCTGAGCGCGTCCTGGAAAATCATGGATACTTCTGGACCGCGAACGGTTCGACGCACCTTCTCCGGGAGGGTCAGGAGATCCTGCCCGCAGTAGCGGATCGTTCCACCGGTGACGAAACCGGGCGGGGAGTCGATGATTCCCATGATCGCCTGCGCCGTCACGGACTTGCCCGAGCCGGACTCGCCAAGGATGGCCAGCGTCTCGCCCTCATGCAGCTTGAACGACACCCCGTTGATGGCCTTGGACGTGCCCTGGGACGTGCGGAACTCCACCTGCAGATCATCGACGTCGAGCAGGAGCCCGTCCTTGCCATGCTCCCAGGTGCGGGCATGCTTCGAGATCTCTCGATGATTCGTGGGTGACGTGGCGGTGCTCATCAAGGGGTCCTCACCGGAGCTTCGGGTCCATGGCGTCACGGACGACTTCACCGAGCATGATGAAGCCGAGGACCGCGAGCGACAGGAACAGGGACGGGAACAAGAGCATGTGGGGAGCAGCGGCGATGTAGCCGAGGCCGGAAGCCTCCGAGATCGCGATGCCCCACGAGATGGCGGGCGGCTGCAGACCGATTCCGAGGAACGACAGGGCGGCCTCCACCGTGATGAACGCCCCCAGGTCGATGGTGGCGACGACAATGACCGGAGCCACGGCATTGGGCAGCACGTGGGAAGTGACGATGCGGGCAGGGCTGGCGCCCAGCGCCCTGGCCGCGAGCACGTACTCGTTCGGCTTGACCTGGAGCACGCTGGAGCGCATCAGGCGGAAGATGTTGGGCCAGTACAGGACCGCCATGGCGAACACGACCTTGCCCACGATCAGCGAGTACGGCGCACCGGGTGGGGAGCGGAAGGTGTACATGATGATGATGCCGCCGAGCAGCAGCGGGATGGCGAAGAACACATCGGCGATACGGGACAGCAGGGCATCAACCCAGCCTCCTGCGAAGCCGGCGATGATCCCCAACGTGCCACCGATGATCACGGTGGCCAGCATCGTCAGGACACCCACGAGGATCGAGGAGCGCGCACCGTAGATGGTGCGCGAGTACACGTCGCAGCCCTGCAGGTCGTAGCCGAACCATGCGGTGCCATCCGGTGGTATCCGTGCCAGGCTGAGGTCACAGTAAGCCGGGTCGGCGTTCGTGAAGAGCTGCGGAACCACCGCCATCAGAACGAAGATCGTGATGATCGTGGCCGACACCCAGAACAGGGGGCGGCTGCGCATGATGCGCCAGGCGTCGCTCCAGAGCGACGCTCCGGCCTCATCCGGCTCGGCCACTGCGGCGTTGACTCCCTCGACGTTCTTCTCGTCAGGGGTGAAGCTGTGTCTGTTAGTCATTGGTGATCCTCGGGTCCAGGACGCCGTACAGCAGGTCGACGAGCAGGTTCACGATCAGGTAGACCACCACGAGCACGATGACGGCACCGACGACGGAGACGCCGTCGCGCTGGTTGATGGAGCGCCAGATGAAGAAGCCCACACCGTTGATGTTGAAGATGCGCTCCGTGATGATGGCACCACCCATGAGGGAGCCGACGCTGGCTCCGATGTAGGTGACCACGGGAATCAGGGAGTTCCGCAGGGCATGGACTCCCACGGCTCGGCTCTGGGACATGCCCTTGGACTTGGCGGTGCGCACATAGTCGGAGCGAAGGTTCTCGACGAGATTGGTGCGCGTGAGCCGGGCCACGTAGGCCACCGATAGCGCGCCCAGCACGAATCCCGGCATCAGCAGTTGATACCACGTCCCCTGTGTTGCGGTGACGGGGAACCATCCCAGCTTCAACCCGAACAGCATCTGGGCGCCTGCGCCGAGGACGAAGACGGGAATCGAAATGAGTAGCAGCGTACTGACGGTGACGAGGTTGTCGATGAGCTTGCCCTTGCGGATACCTGCAAGCACACCAGCGCTGATACCCACGAGGATCACCACCACGACGGCGATGAAGGTGAGCTTCAGGGTGGTGGGATAGCGAAGCAGCAGTTCGTCGACAACCTGGTTGCCGTAGAAGTTGGTGCCCAGGTCTCCCTGCAGGAGCTTTCCCAGATATAGGAAGTAACGAACGATGAGGGGCTCGTCGAGGTTGTACTCTGCCCGAAACTTTGCGATGTAGGCGGCTGAGCAGGGACGCTCGCCACATCGGCCATCCGTTGGGTCGCCGGGCAGGACGAACACCATCGCGAAGATGAGGAACGAGGTGCCCAGTATCACTGGGATCATCTGCAGCAAGCGTCTGATTATGTATTTGCCCAACGCAACTCACCTTCTCTACTGGCCCGACAAGGCGGTCCGCCGGAAACCGGCGGACCGCCTGATCGATATGGGTCGATCAATCGTTACAGGATCACTTGACTGTGATCGAGGTGAGGTCCCACTGGCTGAATGGGTTCATCTTCACGTTGTCGACCTTGTCGGAGTAACCGTACTGCGTCTCCTGGTACCAGAGCGGCATGGTCGGGAAGTCCATGGCCAGTTGCTCCTCGGCCTCCTGGTACTTCTTGTTGGCCTCCTCGGCATCCGGGGCGGCAGCAGCTTCGGTGAGAAGCTTCATGAACTCCGGGCTGTCGTAGTCGGTGTCATTCGAGGATGCACCCGTGGCGTAGATCGGCGCAAGGAAGTTCTCGATGGACGGGTAGTCCATCTGCCATCCACCACGGAAGGCGCCCTTGAGCTCGCGTGCACCGATCTGCTGGCGCAGGGTCTTGAAGTCCGGCGTCGCGTTGACCTGGCAGTCCATGCCCAGGTTGTTCTTGAGCTGGTTGCAGAAGGCGTCGGCCCACAGCTTGTGGCCGCCGTCAGCGTTGATCGAGAGCTGGAAGATGCCCTCATAGCCGCCGGCCGCGTCGTACATCTTCTTGGCCTCTTCGGGCTTGAACTCGCAGGCTTCGCCGCAGACGTTCTCCTTGTAGCCATCAACGACCGGGGAAACCCAGCCAGTGGCGGGCACACGGGCGTTGTTGAAGATCTGGCTGGTGATCAGTTCCTTGTCAACAGCCATCGAAATGGCCTTGCGCATGTTGACGTCCTGGAGCTGCGGGTCAACGTTGGAAAAGGACAGCACCTGGATGATGCCGGTCTCGCGGACATCACTGCGGCCATCGAGGGCGGTCTTCCAGGCATCGCCCACGAGCTGATCAGCGGGGATCAGGTCCGTGAGGTCCAGCTGGTTGGCGACGACGTCGTTGTAGGCGGCAGCCGGGTCGTTGTAGACGCGGAAGGTGACCTTGTCGATGTTCGGCTTGCTCTCACCGGAGTAGTCGGCGAACTTCTCGAGCACGATGTTGGTTTCAGTGTTCTCGATCACCTTGAAGGGACCGGCACCGATGGGCAGCTTGCTGAATTCGGTCTTGTCCTCGGACGCGAAGAAGGCATCGGGCTGCGGCACGAAGGCGGAGTACCCGAGACGCACCGGCAGGTTCGAGACGGGCTCGGCGGTCTTGATGGTGAAGGAGTAATCATCCACCACGGCCAGACCGCTCATG
>CBDTVQ010000141.1:0-5576 GCA_965364045.1 uncultured Tessaracoccus sp.
TTGGCCACCAGTTCCGGGTCGGTTGAGAATTTGAACGTCTCGGCCTTCCACGGGCGGACCCCGTACTTCTTCCACGCTTTGGTGATCGTGGAGTGATGCACCTTCAATCGGGGTGCCAAGAGGCGGCTGGACCAGTGCGTCACCCCCAAACTTTCCGGTGGCGGAGTCAACGTCGCAGCGATGATCGCAGCATCATCGACGACCTTCGGACGCCCGGGACGTTGAACATCAACCAACCCAGCCATCCCGTGGTGAAGGTAGCGGTTTCGCCACTGATTGACCGTCCCCCATTATCTCACCAAACCGTAAAACTATTTCAATGCCACGCCACTAGAAGGTCCGCGACGCCATCGCTGAGCTCCCGGTCAACGTTTGGAGTGCCGCGTTGACGGCTGATTGTGAACCACGTGAAAGCGTCTATGTCACCGCAGCCAGCAGCAGCGAGGAGTTGAGCACGCTCGTGACCGCGGTCACCGAGGCCAACTTGGTTGACACCCTGAACAATGCCGAGAACATCACAGTTTTCGCCCCCGCCAACTCTGCATTCGCCGCCATGGATCAGGCCACCCTGGAGGCGGCACTGGCTGATCCTTCCGGCCTGCTCACCGATGTGCTGACTGCACACGTCGTGGGCGAACGCATCGCTCCAGAAGACCTCGCCGGCGAGTTCGAGACTCTGAATGGCACCGAGATGATCACGGTCGAGGGCTCAGGCGAGGACTTCACCGTCAATGGTGGCGCCAAGGTCGTCTGCGGAAACGTGCAAACCGCCAACGCCACCGTCTACATCATTGATGGTGTGCTTCTGCCCAAGGGCTGATGCTGGAACGCGAGGACGCCGATCGAGTCGGTGTCCTCGCGTTTGTGCGCTCACTCAGTCACCTAGTGCCTTGCCCGTCCACGCATGGCGCTAGGTTGGACGCCATGGTGAACCTGACTCGTATCTATACCCGCACCGGCGACGCCGGTCAGACCCGTCTGGCCGACAACTCGGAAACCTCCAAGACGGACCTCCGTGTGGAGGCCTACGGCACCGTCGACGAGGCCAACGCCACCATCGCGGTGGCCGTGGCACTGGGTGGCCTCCCGGACCGCGTGATCGAGATGCTTGCGCTGATCCGCAACGAGATGTTCGACGTGGGCGCCGATCTTGCCACTCCCCTCCAGGAGAACCCCGCGTGGCCACCTCTGCGCATCGAACAGTCCTCCATTGACCGCTTGGAGTCCTGGTGTGACGAGCTCTCGGATCCGCTTCCCAACCTTCGGTCCTTCATCCTCCCCGGCGGGTCACCCTCCGGCGCGCAACTCCACGTGGCCCGGACGGTCTGCCGCCGCGCGGAGCGCATCGCCTGGCACTGCCTGGAAGCACATGGCACCGACTCCTCGGAGAACCCGGGGGAGGGCGGGGTGAACATGCTGGCCCTCACTTACCTGAACAGGCTCAGCGATCTTCTGTTCATCATGACTCGCGCCACCAACGGAGTCGACGGGGACGTGCTCTGGATTCCAGGAACGGACCGTGAGAAGCCGGAGAAGAACAAGAAAGAATGACCCGGGCCCTCTGGGCTCCGGGTTGGGGATGGATGTCTGTCACAGCGGGGAATCCGCGCTCGCGGGAATGTAGTGGCTGCCCGGTGGAGCTGACTCCAGCCATGTGATGAGACCCATGGTGGTGTCGACGTCCATGGCGAGAGTCAGCTCGCGGCTGGAAATGCGGTCCCGCACCAGGATGACGTGCGAATTCTCGAACAGCACCACTTGCTCCAGACCACTGGCGGGGCGTTGGTGCACATAGGTGGTCATTCCGCGTATCAGCGACACTCTTGGCCGCAGTCCCAGGGAAAACGCGCGAAACCATTCGAGGCGGTCTTCGCGGTAGCGGGCGAGTCCTAGAACCCAGCCGCTACCCGGCACCCCATCGCTGATTCGATAGGCGCAATCAAAAAGACCGCCCTGGCCAGTGAGCCAGCGGCGGCGAACATACAGCCCGATGAAGGGCATGGCGACCAGGAGCGTCACACACATGACGACAAACACGACGTCCCAGGTCATGTGAGGAAGATACATGTTTTTCTCAGGAAAGCGCATACGCCGGGGAACACTTGCGTGCTCCCCGGCGCATTCGTTACTCAATTGTTGTGAGTGTCCTCAGCGGCTAGGACTTCTGGACCTTTTCACCGGCGCGAATCTGAGCATCGAGAATATGCAGATGGTGCAGTTGCTCGTCCGTGATGTCCCCCGAATCGCGCAGTGTGCCCAGCTCAGCGATCGCATGATAGGCCTTCTCCAGCGTGACCTCCTGGCCCATCACCGCATCCTGGCTGAGTATCCAGACGTGGCCTTCCGCCACGGAGATGAAGCCGCCGTCAACAGCGAGCGTCTCGCTCCGGCCGTCAGAGGTGACGATGTCCACCACACATGGCACGAGTGCGGCCATGAGCGGCTCATGCCCCGGCAGGATGCCGAGATCTCCCTCGGTGGTGCGGGCGATGATGTTGATCACGTCACCCGCCCACACTTGACGATCGGCAGAGACGACCTCGACCTTCAGGGGTGGCCGCTCCACGTCAGCGTTCCTTGCTCATCTTGTCCCAGGCAGCGTGCACATCTTCCATCGAGCCGACGTTGAAGAAAGCCTGCTCCGCAATGTGGTCCACGTCGCCACGTGTGATCATCTGGAATCCCTCGATGGTGTCCAACAACGTCACCGTGGAACCCGGCACGTTGGTGAACTTCTCGGCGGTGTAGGTGTTCTGGCTCAGGAACTGCTGGACCCGGCGCGCACGGTTCACGATGATCTTGTCCTCCTCGGACAGCTCATCGATACCGAGGATGGCAATGATGTCCTGGAGTTCCTTGTTGCGCTGCAGGATCTGCTTCACGCGCACAGCCGTGTCGTAGTGCTCCTGCCCCAAGTACAGCGGATTCAGGATTCGGCTCGAGCTCGTCAGCGGATCCACGGCCGGGTAGAGGCCACGGGAAGCGATCTCGCGGGAGAGCTCCGTGGTGGCGTCCAGGTGGGCGAAGACCGTGGCCGGCGCAGGGTCGGTGTAGTCATCGGCCGGTACGTAGATGGCCTGCATCGAGGTGATCGAGTGTCCCTTGGTGGACGTGATCCGTTCCTGCAGCTGACCCATCTCATCAGCCAGTGTCGGCTGGTAGCCGACGGCCGAGGGCATACGCCCCAGCAGAGTGGAGACCTCGGAGCCCGCCTGGGTGAAGCGGAAGATGTTGTCGATGAAGAGCAACACGTCCTGGTTCTCGACGTCCCGGAAGTACTCGGCCATGGTGAGCGCCGACAGCGCCACGCGCAGACGCGTGCCCGGGGGCTCATCCATCTGACCGAAGACCAGGGCGGTGTCCTTGAGAACGCCGGCCTCGTCCATCTCCATGATGAGGTCATTGCCCTCTCGGGTCCGCTCCCCCACTCCCGCAAACACCGAGGTGCCGCCGAAGTTGTTGGCGATACGGTAGATCATCTCCTGGATCAGCACGGTCTTGCCCACGCCAGCGCCACCGAAGAGACCGATTTTGCCGCCCTTGACGTAGGGGGTCAGGAGGTCCAGCACCTTGATGCCGGTCTCCAGCATCTCGGTGCGCGGCTCGAGTGCGTCAAACTTTGGCGGATCGCGGTGGATGGGCCAGCGTTCAGTGATCTCGATGGAGGCGGGGTCCACGTTCAGCACGTCCCCGGTCACGTTCCAGACGTGACCCTTGGTGATGGCACCCACGGGCACCGTGATGGGTGCACCCGTGTCACGCACCTCGGCGCCGCGACGCATGCCGTCGGTGGGCTTCAGTGAGATGGCACGCACGATATTGTCGCCGAGGTGGAGGGCGGTCTCCATGGTGATGATTTGCTTGTTCCCCATCACCTCGGTCTCGACGAGGAGGGCGTGGTTGATCTCGGGGATCTGGTCGGCCGCGAACTCAACGTCCACGACGGGGCCGATGACCCGGGCAACCCGGCCGATCCCGCCGGTAGCGGCGACGGGGTTCGCATCTGCAGTGGCAGTCATGTCTTTCCTCATTCGTTTCCGGCTGATTCGGCCAGCGCCGCAGCGCCACCGACGATTTCAGAGATTTCCTGGGTGATCTCGGCCTGACGGGCCTGGTTGGCCTCACGTGTCAGGGTCTCGATCAGGTCCTGCGCATTGTCAGTGGCCGACTTCATGGCCCGCTGCCTGCTCGCCAACTCCGAGGCACTGGATTGCAGGAGGGCTGCGAACACCCGGTTCGCCACGTACATGGGCAACAGTTGGTCCAGCACGTCCTTGGCGCTCGGTTCGAAGGTGTAGAACGGAATGATGTCGCCATTGACCGGAGTATCGTCACTTTCTTCGACCACCAGTGGCAGCAGCCGCAGAGCGACCGGCTGTTGGGTGAGCGTGGAGACGAAGCGTGTGGCGACGATGTGAATCTGGTCGACACCGCCCTCCTCGTACGGGAGGAGAAAGCGCTCGATCAGCACATCAGAAATCTCCTTGGCGTGCGCATAGCGCGGTGCATCGGAGAAACCTGTCCAACTCTGCTCCACATGACGGTCACGGAAGTCGAAGTAAGACACGCCCTTCGTACCGGTGATGTACTGCAGATTCTCCTGGCCCTCTTCCTTGACCAGCTTGGCGTGCAACTGCTCGGCGGCCTTGATGACGTTGGCCGAGTAGGCACCGGCCAGCCCACGATCGCCCGTGATGAGCAGCATGGCAGAGCGGCGTGGCGGCTGATGATCCGTCAGCATTGGGTGCTCCACCTCCTCGTGCGTGGCCAGAGCCGATACTGCGTGCGTGAGGGCACGGGTGTAGGGAACGGCAGCCCGGGCCGCCCTCTGCGCCTTGATGATCCGGGAGGCAGCGATCATTTCCATGGCGCGGGTGATTTTCTGTGTCGTCGACACCGAGCGTCGACGCTCCCGGAGCTCCCGAAGACTGCTAGCCATTGATCATCAACCCCGCTTCTGGCGGACGATGGTCTCCTGGTCAATGTCGTCCTCGTCCATCGGCTCGTGCTCCTCGCGGCCCACCAACAGCTTGCCCTCGGACGTCTTGAAGATCGTCTTGAAGTCGGTCAGGGCAGCGACGGCAGCTTCCTGGTCCTCGTCCTTGAACAGCTTCGTCTCGGCGACGTTTTGCAGAACCTTGCCGTTGTGGCGCAGGTACTCCAGGAACTCCTGCTCGAAGCGCAGGACATCATCCACCGGCACATCATCGAAGTGACCGGAGTTGCCGGACCACACGCTGATGACCTGGTCCTCGATGGGATAGGGCGCGTACTGGCCCTGACGCAGGAGTTCCACGAGACGAGAGCCACGCTCGAGCTGACGCCGCGATGTGGGATCCAGATCAGAGGCGAACATGGCGAAGGCCTGCATGTCGCGGTACTGGGCGAGGTTGATCTTCAGCGAACCGGAGACGGCCTTCATGGCCTTGATCTGGGCCGCACCGCCCACGCGGGACACGGAAATGCCCACGTCGATGGCAGGGCGCTGGTTCGCGTTGAACAGGTCCGATTGGAGGAAGATCTGGCCGTCGGTGATCGAGATCACGTTGGTGGGGATGTAGGCCGAGACGTCGTTG
>CBDTVQ010000142.1:0-5572 GCA_965364045.1 uncultured Tessaracoccus sp.
CGCGGCCATGGGTGCCGCCACCGTTGAGGATGAGGTCTACGGGGTGCCTGTCAGCAACATGCAGCCCGTCGTAGTGCTCTACAACAAGGAGGTCTTCGACCAACTCGGCGTCCAACCGCCCGGCACGTGGAGCGAACTGATGGAGCTCGTGGACGTGGCCAATGCCGCCGGGATCGCTCCCTTCGCGCTGGCTGGCCAGAGCAAGTGGCCCGAGCTCCCATGGTTGGCCTACCTCATGGACCGCATCGGAGGCCCGGAGGTGTTCCAAAACATCGAGGCGAACAAATCTGACGCCTGGTCCGACCCTGCCGTCCTCGAGGCCGCTGAGCGGATTCAGGAGCTGGTTCAGGCGGACGGTTTCGTGAGCGACTACGCCGCGATCTCCTACGAGAGTGGTGCAGCGGATGCACTGGTCTACACCGGCAAGGCTGCAATGATCTTGATGCTGAGCCAAGCGTATTCCAACATGGCAGACGCGGCACCGGAATTCGTCGAGTCGGGGAACCTCGGGTATTTCAGCTTTCCCACCGTCGAAGGTGGAGCCGGGGATGCCGCCGACGTGACCGGCAATCCCGCCAATCTGTGGTCCATCACCAGCGCGGCCTCGGATGAGGAGAAGGACGTGGCCCTGCGTTTCCTCGACGAGCAGGTGATGAATGACGAGTACGTGGACGAGATCCTCAGTCGCTCCGGTGTGCCGGGGGTCAAGATCGTCGAGGACAAGCTTGCTGACAGTGACGATGAGTTCGCCAAGTTCGTGTTCGACATCGTGGCAGAGGCCCCGCACTTCCAGCTGTCTCTGGACCAGGCTCTCTCCCCGGCGCAAGGTCAGGCACTCAACACAGCCCTGGACCAGGTCTTCCTCCTGGAGACGACCCCCCAGGAGTTCGTGGACACCATGAACGCAACCATCGGGAAGTAAATCATGTCTGATCTGGTTCTCCCCAAGGGGGCCAGAGGCGTGAGGCGGGGGCGTCACCAACGCACCGGTCCAAGCCTCTGGCTCCTGGCCCCCGCGGCCACCCTGTTCATCGTTTTCGCCATCGTCCCGCTGTTTGGAGCCGTCGGCTTGTCGCTGACTGACTGGAATGGTCTGGGAGTACCAGCCTGGGCTGGTTTCACGAACTGGGAAAATGTTTTGAGCGATCCAGTGACCTGGACAACGGTGAGCCTCAGCCTCAAGGTCATGGTCGGATCCTGGCTCATCCAGACCCCGCTCAGTCTGATGCTGGGGGTTTGGGTGGCCAAGGAAGGCCGTAGTCGGGCATTCATCTCCGTCATGTACTTCCTGCCGCTGCTGTTGTCATCAGCAGCTGTTGGCCTGACCTTCAAGAACCTCCTGGACCCCAACTTTGGACTCACGGCCATGGAAGGCATCGGTGTACTGCAACACAACTGGTTGGGAGACCCACAGACCGTCTTGTGGGTGGTCATATGGATCATCGCCTGGCACTTCGTCCCGCTGCACACACTGCTCTACCAGGCAGGAGTCAGACAGGTCCCGAAGGTGCTGTACGAGGCGGCGGCGGCAGACGGGGCCACCGGACTCAAGCAGTTCTTCTTCATCACCCTTCCGCAGCTGAAGTACACCATCATCACTTCGTCGACCCTGATGCTCGTGGGCTCGTTGACCTACTTTGACCTGATCTTCGTCCTGACGGCGGGCGGTCCTGGATTCGCGACCCGGATCCTGCCGTTGCACATGTACCTCACCGGGTTCCAAGCGGCAGACATGGGTAAGGCCAGCGCCATCGCTGCGCTCTTGGCAACCATCGGTCTGGTGCTGTCTCTGACGCTGACAAAACTGTCGGGTTTCACGAAGATGCAGAGCCAACAGGCAGGGCTGTGAACATGTCAAAGAACAATTCAAAGTCACGGACGGACATGCCACCTCGTGTCAAGCGACGCTCCTTCAGAGTGAATGTCCCTGGAGGGATCGGTGCCCTGCTCTGGCTCGGTGTCGTGGTCGTGCCCATCTACTGGGTGGTCGTCACCAGCCTTCGCAGCCAGAAGGACTTTTTCGTCGAATCACCACTCAGCCTGCCGTCGGAGCCGGCCCCTGCGAACTATGCACTCGTGTTTGAGATGGGCTTCGCGCGGTACTTCCTGAACTCGGCGCTGGTGACGGTGGGGGCCGTAGCGCTGACACTGTTTGTCTCGTTGCTGGCGTCCTACACCATCGTGCGGAACGACACCCCGGTCTCCAGAAGGTCGCTGAGTCTGTTCCTCCTCGGACTGGCAATTCCCGTCCAGTCGGCGATCATCCCGATCTTCTACATGATCACCCGGATGAGGCTGTATGACACCTTGTGGGCCGTCATCCTGCCATCGGCGGCCTTCGCGATCCCGATCACGATCATCATCTTCAGCAACTTCCTGCGCGATATTCCGAGCGAGTTGTTCGAGTCCATGCGGTTGGACGGGGCAAGCGAGACCCGGATGCTGTGGCGCCTCGTCCTCCCGCTCAGCGCTCCGGCCATCAGTACCACCGCCATCTACAACGGTGTCAACGTGTGGAACAACTTCCTGTTTCCGCTGGTACTCACACAATCAGAGGAGACCCGCGTGCTTCCCCTGGCGCTGTGGACATTTCAGGGAGAACTCACGATCAACGTACCGGCCATGATGGCCGCCATCGTCTTGTCCGCCCTCCCCCCGTTGACGCTGTACGTGGTGGGAAGACGCCACTTGATCGCTGGCATGACGGCCGGCTTCGGCAAGTAGAAATCATCCAAGAAGAAAGCTGAATAGACATGTCAAGAGCACACAAGTATTCCGCGAACGAGTGGCCGGTGGCGGCAGCGATGCTGCCTTTTGAAGCCTCTCAAGACAAGGGTGCCGACACCTGGCTCCATCAACTCGCCGAGGTGGCGTCCGAGGGTTTTCGTGATGTCGACCTGACTGACAACTGGGTGAGGATTGGGGACTTGTCGGAACCCAGGATCACAGAACTAGAGGGTGCCCTGGGAGAGGCCGGGTTGCGTCCCATCGCCGTTTCCGCCATCCGTCGCAGCGTTATTGATCCGGTGGACGGGGTGGAGAACCTCAAATATTCCCATCGTGTTCTGGAGGCGGCGAAAGCTCTGGGGTCTGAGGTCGTCTCAGTGGGGCTGCACCGCCCACTGACCCAGGCACAGAAGGAGGCGTTCTGGTTCTGGGCCGCACCCGGACCCGTTGACTCCACCGACGAAGGCACTTGGCGGCTTGCCGTCTCCAGACTCCGGGAGCTCGGCCAGCACGCGGAGATGCTCGGGTTGCAGTTGTCGCTCGAGATGTATGAGGACACACTCCTTGGAACCTCAGAATCGGCCGTGCGTCTCGTCGAGGACATCGCGATGGACAATGTTGGGCTCAACCCGGATTTGGGAAACCTCTACCGTCTCCACCGTCCCGTTGAGGATTTCCTGGGCGCCGTCGAGCGGTGCATGCCACATGCGAACTACTGGCATGTCAAGAACTACTTCCGCACCGAGGACGCAGCTGGCAATGTCGTGACTCTCCCCGCACCCATGGCGCACGGGAGCGCGAACTACAGGAAAGCGATCAAGATGGCGATCGACGTTGGCTTCCAGGGACCGTTCTGCGTGGAGCACTACGGAGGCGACGGGCTCAGCGTGGCAGCGGAGAACCACGCCTACGTGCGGCGCATGCTGTCGAGCGCACTCGGCGAAGCACAAGCAGCCGCCATCGCAGACAGGAAGGCTGCGCTGTGATGCGTCAGGTGGCGGTGTTGGGTCTCGGCGCCATGGGGTTGCCCATGGCAGCACGCCTCGCGGAAACATGCACGGTTCGCGGGTTCGACGTGACACTGGACCGCCGGCATGCGGCGGCCGCGGAGGGCGTGGTGCCCGCGGGTCGAGCCGACGAGGCTGTCTCCCACGCATCGCACATTGTGATCGCCGTGAGGGATGCCGCTCAGCTGGAGGCCGTGTTGTTCGGCCCGGAGGGGGCGGCCCCCGCCCTCGCACCCGGAAGCGTGGTGATTATCACCTCAACGGTGGGTGCGGGCCCCGTCAGCGACGTGGCGCAGCGTCTCTCCGCCCTGGGTGTGGACACCGTCGACGCTCCTGTCTCGGGAGGGGCGGTGCGGGCGCGCGTGGGAGACCTGCTCATCATGACAGGCGGGGAAACCGAGGCTCTTGACAAGGCGGATGTCGTTCTCACGGCACTGGCGTCCACCGTGGTGGCCACGGGGAAGGTGGGCGACGGCCAGAACATGAAGACCGTCAACCAGTTACTGTGCGGTATCCATACGGCCGCCGCCGCCGAGGCGTTGGCGTTGGCGAAAGCACTGGGGCTGGATCTCGACCAGTGCGTGGAAGTACTCGGCAAGGGCGCGGCGGCCTCGTTCATGCTGCAGGACCGCGGCCCCCGAATGGTTGAACAGCTGAGGGGTACCCATCCTGAACTGAGGTCACGGGTGGACGTGATCCTGAAGGACATGGGCATTGTCGGTGACCTGACCAGGCGACACCAGCTCCCGACGCCGGTCGCGGCTGCCGCGGAGAACCTGTACCGCGTGGCGAAGATTGCGGGCCTCGCAGCGGAGGACGATTCAGTCCTTGCGGCGTTCCTCAGCGATGAGATCCAAACACAGAACTAGGGAGAACCATGGACATCTACGTCTCACAACACGGGATTGACAGCAACGACGGCACGGCGGAACAGCCGGTTGCCACCATCAGCAGGGCGGCCGACATGGCTGTGGCAGGCGACACAGTCGTGGTCCGC
Organism: uncultured Tessaracoccus sp.; assembly: GCA_965364045.1. Classification (GTDB taxonomy): domain Bacteria; phylum Actinomycetota; class Actinomycetes; order Propionibacteriales; family Propionibacteriaceae; genus Arachnia. The sequence continues at coordinate 4,732 of CBDTVQ010000142.1, forward strand.
GAGGGCGTCTACCGGGAATGGGTGAAGCCTCCACGTGGAGGGCTGAGCAACCACCGCAGGATCACCTACACCGCGGCTCCTGGTGAAAAGGTTGCCATCAAGGGCTCCGAGGTCGTCTCGTCGTGGGAGGACATGGGAGGCGGTGCGTGGCGGGTGAACATCTCTAACAACCTCTTCGGGGACTTCAACCCGTATCGCGAGGTCATTGAGGGTGACTGGCTGCTCCGCCCCGCCGCCGATGAGCCGGACCGGCACCTGGGCGAGGTGTACCTGAACGGGGTGAGTCTCCGAGAGGTCGCCACCCTTGAGGACGTCATGCACCCGCGGGCCCTGGATGAAGTCGTCGACGACTGGACAGGTGTCGCGCAGCCCGGCGTAGGTGACCACCGGCTCGTCTGGCACGCCGAGGTTGACGAGACCACCACGGTCATCGTTGCCAATTTCCGCGGCCAGGATCCGCGCTCTGAACTGGTCGAGATCAACGTCAGACGGTCCGTCTTCTACCCCGTGGAGAACCACATCGACTACGTGAGCGTGCGAGGCTTCGAACTTGCCCACGCCGCCACACCGTGGGCACCCCCCACGGCAGATCAGCCCGGAATGGTGGGGCCGAACTGGGCCAAGGGTTGGATCATCGAGGACAACATCATCCACGACGCCAAATGCTCCGCAGTGTCCCTCGGTAAGGAGATCAGCACCGGCCACAACTTCGCGACGGTGCGCAGAGACAAGCCGGGCTATCAGTACCAGCTTGAGTCGGTGTTCGTGGCGGAGGATCTGGGATGGTCCAAGGAGCGCATCGGATCCCACGTGGTGCGTCGTAACACGATCTACAACTGCG
>CBDTVQ010000143.1:0-5553 GCA_965364045.1 uncultured Tessaracoccus sp.
TCCTTCTCGCTGTCCTTGGACATGCCCCCTCCTCGTCCGGGATGCACTCAGTTCACACCATGGCCGGGTCATTTTCCACGTTATGCAGAAGCCCCGGATGCACGAGCCCCGGCACCATCGTGGATGATGCCGGGGCGGGAGGGGTGTTGTTGGGTCAGGCGTCCTTGGGATGCGTCATGTCCATGGGGATGACCCACTGGTCGAACTGGGCATCGGTCAGGTACTGCAGCTCCAGCGCAGCTTCACGTAGCGAGCTGCCGTCGGCGTGGGCCTTCTTGGCGATCTTGGCGGCCTTGTCGTAGCCGATGTGGGGGTTGAGCGCGGTGACCTGCATCAGGTTGCGGGACAGGTTGTCCTCGATGCGTTCGGTGTTGGGCTCGATCCCCACGGCGCACTGATCCGTGAAGGCTTCGCAGGTGTCGCCGATGAGGCGGATGCTCTCCAGCACTGCGTGCGCCATGACAGGCTTGAAGACGTTGAGCTGGAAGTTGCCCTGGCTGCCAGCGAAGCCGACGGTTGCATCGTTGCCGAAGACGCGGGTGGCCACCATGGTCATGGCCTCGGACTGGGTGGGATTCACCTTGCCGGGCATGATCGAGCTGCCAGGCTCGTTCTCAGGAATGGTGATCTCGCCGATGCCGTTGCGGGGCCCGGATGCGAGCCAGCGGACATCGTTGGCGATCTTCATCAGTGCCATTGCCAGCACCCGGAGGGCACCGGAGACCGAAACCAGTGCGTCGTGGGCGGACAGCGCTGCGAACAGGTTCTCGGCCTGACGGAACTCAAAGCCCGTCTCGTCGGTGATCTTCTGGGCCGTCAGTGCGCCGAACCTCGGGTGGGCGTTGAGCCCGGTGCCGACGGCGGTGCCGCCGATGGCCAGGTCCTGCAGGCCGAGCTCGGCGTGGCGGACCTGATCCAGCGCATAGTCGAGCTGCGCCACCCAGCCGGAGATTTCCTGCCCCAGGGTGATGGGGGTTGCGTCCTGCAGATGGGTGCGGCCCACCTTGACGATGCCACTGAAGTCCTCCGCCTTGCCGTGAAGCACATCACGAAGACGGGTGACGCGGTCATAGAGCAATTCATGCAGGTCCAACACGATGCCGATGTGCATGGCTGTGGGAAAGGTGTCGTTGCTCGACTGGCCGCGGTTCACATGATCATTGGGATGGACGGGCGATTTGCTGCCCATCTCACCACCGAGGATCTCGATGGCCCTGTTCGAGATGACCTCGTTGGAGTTCATGTTCGACTGGGTGCCGCTGCCCGTCTGGAAGACCACGAGCGGGAAGTGTTCATCGAGCTCACCGTTGACCACTTCGTCGGCGGCCGCTATGAGCGCGGCCACCTGCTGATCGTCAAGAGGCAGCTCACCCAACTCGGCGTTGGCCTGGGCGGCGGCCTTCTTCAGGATGCCCAGGGCCCGGATCATCGAGCGACCCCAGACAAAGGTGTCGCGTCCGATGGGAAAGTTACCGATGCTCCGCTGGGTCTGTGCTCCCCAGTAGCGATCTGCGGGGACCTCGAGGGCGCCCATGCTGTCTGTCTCGTTGCGTGTCTCAGCCATGACCCAACCTTATGACCCGGAGGTCTTCTCGTAGACCTCGGGTGGCACTTCCAGCAGGTCTGGGCGATCGGGAAGCGTCCGCTTCATCCGAGCGATGACCACGTGCATCCACGCCAACGCCAGGAACGTCAGGACAAGCAGCACGATGAAGGGCATGGAGGAGACACCCGTGGACACCTTCAGGTAGGCGAACATGGGTGGCAGGAAGAATCCCCCCAGCCCGCCGAGCATCCCGACGAGCCCTCCCACGGAGCCGACATGGTCCGGAAAGTAGGTGGGGATGTGCTTGTAGACGGCAGCTTTGCACACGCCCATGGCGCATCCGACGACGAAGATCAACGCCACCACGCCCCACAGGGGGAGCCCGTACGCGCCCGTGTCGTCGCGACCGCTGGGTATGGACAGCACTGCCAGGGCCGCGATGATCGTGAGGAATGTGGCATACATCGCGACCCGTGCGCCCCAGACGTCGGAGAGCCATCCACCCACGGGGCGCAGCAGTGACGCGGGGAAGATGAACGTGGCGGTCAGCAGGCCAGCGGTTGTCAGATTCACGCCGAAGGTGTCGATGTAGTGGCCGGGCAGGATGGCGGCGTAGGCGACGTAGGCGCCGAAAGCGATCACGTAGTAGAGGCTGAAGCGCCAGACGCGGATGTCCTTCAGGGGCCGTAGTTGGGTGGCCAGCGGCTGGGCCTTGCCCGGCATCCTGTCCTGCTTCGGGGCCAGCCACCAGACGAGTGCTGCGCACACGAGCAGCAGGACCGCGTAGAACGATGGGATCAGACGCCATCCGCCCTGCAGCCCGAAGATCACGGTGGTGCCAGCCGTGGCGGCGATGACTGGGGGACCGATGAACTTGGTCACGGAGGCGCCCACGTTGCCCGCTCCGAACAGACCGAGCGCGAAACCCTTTCGCTGCGCCGGGAACCACGCCGAGTTCCATGCAATGCCACTGGAGAAGCTGTTGCCCACGAACCCGACGAGGAAGGCCAGCACCAGGAGCATTTCGTAGCTGGCTGCCAGCGAGACGAGATAGGAGAACACGGCTCCTGCCAACAGCAGGATGACCATGATCTTCTTGCCACCGAAACGGTCGGCGAGGATGCCTGCGGGCAACCGCCAGAGCGAGCCATTCAGCACTGCGACGGCACTGATCCAGGACAGCTCCACGTTGCTGAGTCCAAACTCCTCCTGGATTGGCTTGCCAAGGATCCCGAACATGAGCCACACGGCGAACATGAGTGTGAACGCGATGGTGGACAGGGTCAGTACCCGGTTGGCGCCACCGTTGTCGGCGGTGTGGGTGCTCGGTGTGCTCATGTTGTCCTCTGCGTTGGATAGGGCCGCAACGACCGGTCACCATCTTTGCAGCCGTGCGTCGATTTTCCGATCGTAGAGAGCAAGTTTTCACAGACGAGGTGGAGGGTCGATCAAGAAGCAGGGATGGGCAGTCTGCCCGGCACGTTGCTACATGGGGTTGACTGGCATGATGAACAACGTGGAACGCAAACCAGTCGACGCGCAAGCCTGGCAGCCGTGGGTCAACACGGTGGCGGCCAGCGTTGGGATGGATCCGGCAACCGTCTCCATCCCAGCCATTCACGGTGTGACGAGCGCCGTGTCGCATGCGCGAACGCGTCCGATGGGCCCGGTGGCGGCCTACATCTGGGGTCTGGCGATAGGGCTGCGTCCCGATACTGACCCAGAAACGCTGAGAAAGGCCATCATCGACGCCGCAGAGCAGCAATGACGAAGTGGCCCGGTCCCCTCGTGGCGCCGTCGCTGGATCTGAGTTCGGGTGAGATTGACCGGTATGCACGCACGATCGCGCTGCCCGAAGTGGGCGTCGAAGGGCAGCGGCGATTGAAGTCTGCCCGCGTCTGCGTGATCGGGGCCGGCGGGCTTGGAGCTCCTGTCCTGCAGTATCTAGCCGGCGCCGGAGTCGGGCACATCACCGTGGTGGATGATGACGTCGTCGAGCTGCGCAACCTCCAGCGGCAGGTGCTCTTCGGTCATTCCTCGATTGGCCAGCCCAAGTCAGAGGCCGCCGCGACGCGTCTGCGAGATTTGAACGAGCTCATCTCCATTGAGCCTGTCGGCCGACGAGTGACGGCCGAATCCGCCGCATCAATCTTTGACGGTCACGATCTGGTGGTGGACGCCGTGGACAACCTGCCCACCCGGCTCGTTACTGCCGACGCGTGTCAGGCCCTGGACATTCCGTTTGTCTGGGGTGCCGTGCAGGCGGTCAACGGCCAGGTGTCGGTGTTCTGGGAGCGGCTCGGGTTGGGGCTGCGGGATCTGTTTCCCCGACCTCCTGCCGAGATGCCGAAGCTGGACGACGTGGGGGTACTGGGGCCCATGACCGGATGGGTTGGCTCCGTGATGGCCACGGAGTGCCTCAAGGTCATCATGGGCATCGGCGAACCACTGGTGGGTCGTGTGATGTACATCGACACACTGGGGGCAAGGGTGGCGGAACTGCCGTTGAAGGGACGTGGAGCCCAATGAGTGAACGCTTGAAGCTGAGCGTCGAGGGCTATCTGGCCGAGTTGCTGGACCTGGTGACGGCCATCGACGAGGTGGACGTGGTTCCGGTCGCGGATGCCGTGGGACGGACGTTGGCCGTGCCAGTGGTGGCGGCCGGCGACGTGCCAATCATGGCCAATTCCGCCATGGACGGATTCGCCGTGCATGCCTCGGACCTGGAGGTGGGCAGGACGCTGCAGGTGGTGGCCGATGTGCCTGCCGGTAGCCCTCTGGACCCGCCCATGGGGGCCGGGCAGTGCTGCCGCATCATGACGGGGGCCCCCGTGCCCTCGGACGCGGACACGATCGTTCCGGTGGAGTTGGTGGAGCAGTCGGCGGACCGGCGCAGGATCACTCTCGTGGAGATCCCATCGCCCGGCGCCCATGTACGCGGGGCTGGTGAGGATTTCACTGGCGGTGCCGAGGTGCTGCCCGCCGGGATCACTCTGGGTGCCCGCGAACTGGGCCTGGTCTCGGCCTCTGGAGTGCCCGAGGTGGCGGTGGTGCGGCGCCCTCGCGTGGCCGTGATTGCCACGGGTGACGAGCTGCGTCCACCCGGTGGGCTGCTGGAGCGCGGGCAGATTTTTGAATCCAATGGACTGTTCCTCGCCACTGCACTGTCAGCGGCGGGCGCCGAGGTGGTGGCGCGGCTGGTCCTGCCCGATGATGAGGACGAGTTCACCGCCGGTCTGGAACGCGCGGCAGCCGACGCGGATCTGGTGGTTCTCAGCGGCGGCGTCAGTGTGGGAGACCACGATGTCGTGCGCATCGTTCTACAGGCGCGTGCCACATCGGCTTTCCGGCACGTTCTCATGCAGCCCGGCAAGCCGCAAGGCTGGGCGCTGTGGACGGCAGACAACGGCCGCAGCGTTCCTCTCGTGGCACTGCCGGGCAATCCACTGTCCACGATGGTCAGTTTTGAGCTCTTCGTCACCGCACTCCTTGACCGCATGTGTGGCCGGGTGACCCCCGCGTGGCAGACGGCTTTCGCGGCCTGTGACTGGAAGCCGCCGTCCGGCCGCCGGCAGTTCGTACCCGTGATGATGGAGGTGGATGACGCCGGCAGGCAGCAGGTACGTCCGGTGCATCGACGTGGATCCGCATCGCACATGGTTTCCGCCGCTGCCCGGGCCGATGGACTGGCCATGGTGGAGGCGCACGTAGATCACGTCACGGCCGGTGACGCAGTGTCCTTCAGGAGATATCGATGAGCAGTTTCACCCATCTTGACGGGGCCGGGCATGCCCGCATGGTAGACGTCACCGCCAAGGAACCCACCATCCGCAGCGCCACTGCAGCGGCCACCGTGCATTGCTCGGACGTGGTCATGGAGATGCTTGTTTCGGGCACAGTTCCGAAGGGCGACGTGTTGGCCGTGGCCCGCATCGCCGGGATCCAGGCCGCCAAGCGCACGCCAGAACTGCTCCCGTTGGCACATGTGATCGGAGTGCATGGCGTGG
>CBDTVQ010000144.1:0-5543 GCA_965364045.1 uncultured Tessaracoccus sp.
GGGATCGCGACCGCCACGTGGCCGACGCCGTGGCCGCCGCGCCGCCGCTACCCCGCGGTGTGCCCAGGCCGACGAACCCCTGACGGCTCCCTTGGAGAGTCGATCATCCGCAGGGCAAGTGCCTGCTGATGATTCGACGCCTCGACAGAATCTGCAACACCGTTGCCCCATGTGTGGCCAGGGATGAACCGAACCGTTTTGCAGGGCTGCGATCACGGCGGCGCAAGGAAATGTCCTTGCGTGGTGTCGAGGGGAGCCCCTAATGCGAAACACGTCTTGTGCCAGTCAGCTTATGACTCCCCACGGTTGTTTGATGATCATCAAGGGGGGCCAGCCCAAGGGACAAAATGAGCGATTTCTACACACTCTTGAGTCTTCAATCTCGCTGCAACGTTGCACCACTGCACTCTCTCAACAGTGTGATGACTACGGAGAAGACCTCTTTTCGGGGCGAAAACGCGGCCCGAATAAAGAGTGAGGAAGTGGATTTTCGGTCACTGTTCCAACAGATCGTCGTACTCGCCCGAGATTAGTGATCGCATATTCTTTCGTGCTGGTGTTGGTCATGCAGGCGGCCCAATTGGGTCGCTGAAGCCGGTCCAGCCTTCAAAGGACTTTCGCGCCACATGGTCAAATTTGACGTGACGAATTCCTCGCCTTCTGCCGTCCTCGTGCCGATGTCCCCAACCCAGCAGGGCATCTACTTCGATACGCACCTGCGGGCCGCTGCCGATTATCACGTGACGCTGCACCTCAGGGTCCTTCCGCTGGAACCTGAACGACTCGCGCATGCACTGACCCGGGTCATGTCGGAGCAACCTGCTTTCCGCAGTGCGGTACGCCAGGACCGGGATGGCCTCAGCTTCGCCATCAGCGAGACGGTGGATGTGCCGCACGAGCACCACGATCTGCGAGAAGGTAACATCGCTGCGATCGACGATCTCGTGCAACAGACCACCGAGACCGGGTTCCCACTGGCGCGCGCGCCGCTGTTCAGCGTTTTGCACTGCCAATTGGAAGAGGAAAATCAAATGGCCCAGCGGACCGTTCCAGATCAAGTACGGGTTCGCACAAGTGGGCCTCGGTGTCATGGGCGTGATGTCCATCTGGTTTCAGGGAAACTTCTGGGTGGGCACCCTCGTCACCTTGTACATCTATGGAATCAGCGGCCTGTGGACCCACACCCAGGAAGTGGTGCGGAAACGCAAGCTGACCGGAAAGACTGACCTCATCGAATTGGGCAACATCGTCCTCGACGTGGTGTATCACCTCGTCCTGACATGGATGTCCCTGCAAATCCCCGGCGTTTGGAGCCTGTCGTGAGAATCCGTGAGGACTCGCTGTATCGAAAGTACGCGTTCAACGATCTCATCAAGAACAAGACGATCAACTTCACACTCTTCGTGATCCTGGTTCTCAGCGCCTTCCTGATGGCGACCGGGTCCATGGTGATGGAGCGACTCGTAGGATCAGTCGACCAATTGTTCGCCCAGGCCAAACCGCCGCACTTCCTCCAGATGCACAAGGGGGATTACGACCAGAGTGCGCTGGAAGGGTTCGCCCAGGGCCGCAGCGATCTGCAGGCCTGGGAGTTGGTGGAAATGGTCGGCTTCGACAGCGCCGCCCTCTCGTGGAGCCGTCCAAGCTCCGAGCAGTCCGGCTCCATGTCGGAGAGCCTCATCGACAACCTCTTCGTCGTCCAGAATCAGGACTTCGACTTCCTGCTGGATGAGTCCGGCGCCGTGGCAGATCCCGGTCCCGGAGAGGTGTATGTCCCGGTGGCATACCAACAGAGCTTTGACCTTGTTTTGGGTGACGTGCTCAACGTACAAACCGATGACGGGATCCGCGAGTTGCAGATCCAGGGATTTGTGCGCGATGCGCAGATGGCGTCGTCGCTGTCATCGGCCACCCGATTCCTTGTGTCGGAGCAGGACTTCACAGCGCTGGGAGAGGCTGGCGGTGGCTCCCCGGAGATCATCGTGGAGTATCGGCTGATCGACGAAGCGGGGACGGCTGCCCTGCAAAGGGATTACGAGGCCGACGAGGCACTGCCGAAGAATGGCCAGGCCGTGACGTTCCAGATGATTCGCATGATCAATGCGATCAGCGACGGGCTGGTGGCCGTGGCACTGGTGTTCGCAAGTCTGCTGCTCGTGGCCATCGCGCTTCTCAACGTGAGGTTCGTCATTCAGGGCACCCTGGAGGACGAGGTGCACGAAATTGGGGTGATGAAGGCCATCGGGCTGCCCAACAAGGCGATCACCGGGCTCTACCTGGCCAAGTACAGCGCGATGACCCTGGCCGCCTGCGTCGTCGGCGGCCTCCTGGCGATACTCGGAACAAGCCTGCTGACGCGCAACATCCAGGTGAACTATGCCGAGGCGCCCATGGGGCTGTGGACGGTCCTGGTGCCGGTCCTCGCGTTGATCCTCGTGTACGTGTTCGTCATCGTGATTTGCCGACGCGTGCTCGGCCGTGTCCGCAGGATCCAGGTGGTCAGCGCCCTCGTCCACGGGAGCACCCTTGACGAGCAGAAGACGGCTCGCCGTGCCAAGAGGCTCGCCACGCGAGCCAGGAAGACCCAGCTCTCGGCATACTCCGGAGGCAACCTCAACAGGCGATTGGCTTGGCTGGACCTCCGCGCCGAAGCCGGGCAATGGGTCCTGATCCCCATCCTGTTCGCACTCGCTGCGGTGCTCATCGTGCTTCCGATCAACGTGCTCACCACCTTCGAGAGCCCGCGGTTCGTCACCTACATGGGGGCGCCGGAAAGCGACCTCAGGGTGGATCTGCAGTTCTCAACCGACGTGGACGAGCTCCGCACGGAAGTTCTGTCAACGATGGAGAACGATGACCGGCTCCGTGACGTTTTGGTCTTTTCCAATGTGCTCTATGAAGTGGAGGGCGTCGAGGGTTGGGAGACCCTGCGCATCGAGTTGGGCGACCAGAGCGGTGCCAGCGTCGAGTTCCTCGAGGGCTCGAAACCCGGCGACGGAGAGATTGCATTGTCGTCGCTGAATGCGAAGAAGCTCGAGGTCTCCGTCGACGGGGAACTGGACATTCGCCGGGGCGGTGAGGACACACGGGTCCGCGTGAGCGGGATTTACCAGGACGTCACCAGCGGCGGATTCACCGCGAAGATGCCCGGGCAGGTCACGGCGGGTGCTGCGAGTTATGTGATCTATTCCGACGTGACCGACGGAGTGGATCCGAAGGTTGTGGCGTCCGAATACAACGAAAGCTTCCCGGCGGCGACCATCATTCCCATGAAGGAGTACGTGCAGCAGACACTGGCGTATGTGACCGATGCGTTCCGCGGTGCCGCCGTACTGTCCTTCATCTTCGGGGTGGGGGTGGTGGTGCTGATGACCAGCCTGTTCCTGAAACTTCGGCTGGCCCGAGACCGGCGCAAGATGGGAGTCCTCGCAGCCGTGGGGTTCGCCATGCGGGAAATCATCGCCCAGATCCGCTTCAAGACTTTGTTGGCGGTGGTCTTGGGCACCGTGTTTGGGGTGGTGTTCGTCGCCAGCACAGGGGAGTACATGGTGGGCGCACTGCTCCGGCTGGCGGGATTCGGGATCGAGCGTTTCGGCTTCATCCCCAACCCCCTGCTGGTCTATGTCGTCTGCCCCTTGGCGCTGATCGGCGCCGGATACCTGAGCGCGGTGCTGTTGACAGCGCGCCTTCATCGTTTAGACAAAAGCACTTGGCTCAGAGGATAAGGAATCATCAATGTCAACTCATATCGACTCACCCACACATGACCCGGCGTCGGAAGCCGTGACGCCGGCCGTTGCGTTGGAGGCCAAGAATCTGACCAAGTCGTTCCACTCCACAGACCCGCCCACCCAAGTTCTCAACGGCATCGACCTTGAGGTGCGGGCAGGCGAGTTCCTCGTGGTCATGGGAGCGTCCGGCTCCGGAAAATCGACGCTCCTCTATGCCATCAGCGGAATGGATCGACCGACCAGCGGCGACGTCTGGTTGGAGGGCAACAACCTCAGCCAACTCAAGGAACCCGAGATGGCAAAAGTTCGACTGACGAGGATGGGTTTCGTCTTCCAACAGGCGTACTTCTTGTCAAACCTCAACATCCGCGACAACATCCTGCTGCCGGCGCTGAAGGCCACACCGAAGGACAAGGACGCCGTGCTTGCGCGGGTGGACGCGCTCATCGAGCGCTTCGGGATATCGCATATTGGCGGCCACGGCGTGACCGAGGTCTCGGGAGGTCAGCTGCAGCGGGCGTCCATCTGTCGGGCGCTGGCGTCCGAGCCGGCGATCGTCTTCGCCGATGAACCGACTGGTGCCCTGAACTCGAGCATGAGCGCGGAAGTCATGGACTCACTCACCGAAGTGCATCACGGGGGCACGACCCTCGTCATGGTGACCCACGACCCGGGCTGCGCGGCGCGCGGCGACCGTGTCGTGTACCTGCGGGATGGCCACGTGATCGATTCTCGCGAGCTTGGCCAGTGGACCAGCGAGGACGCGGATCAACGTGAGGACGGGCTGCTGGGCTGGCTTCGTTCCATGGGTTTTTGACAAACAGACCAAATAACAGTTTGAGGAAAGGAATGGTCACATGACCGAGAAAGAATTCATGGAAGCGCTGGCGGAGTTCACCTCCAAGACTGCAGTGGACCTGCGCATGGCTGACGACCTGGCCGCAGTGGGGGTGGACTCGATCGGAATGTTCGAGTTCCAAATGAAGGTTGAGGACGCCGTGGGGCCGGATGTCGAGATCCACGAGGACGTCAAGAGTGTGCAGGACCTCTACGACTGCGTCCTTACTGCTGTTGAACAGTCAGTCTGATGCAAGCCGTTGAACGTCACCGTCGGCACCACGGGATGGGGTAGTCATGGAAAAAGTTGTTGTCACGGGGCTGGGTGTGGTCAGCCCCATCGGGAACAGTGTGGAGGACTTCGAGACGAACCTCTTCGCGGGGACGCACGGCATCACGCCGATCGACTCCTTCGACACATCCGACATGTCGGTTCGTCTGTGTGCACCCGTCAAAGAACTGGATGCGACCGCATACATCGCGCCCAATGAACTGCGGCGCCTCGACAAGTACAGCCTTTTCGGCCTCGTCGCGGCGCAGCAGGCCATCAACGATGCCGGGATCAAGGGCGGGATCGATCCGTTTCGCATGAATGTGTACATGAGTACCGGGCTCGGTGGCGTCGGCACGCTGTTGGGCGAGGCCGAGACCATGACGGAGCGGGGGCCCCGCAGGGTGTCGCCGATGCTGGTCCCCAAGTGGATTCCCAACATCTTGTCCGGCCTGGTGGCGATCGAAGCGGGTGCCCACGGCTCTGCCGTGTCACACACGGCGGCCTGCGCCTCCAGCGCGGTCAGCATTGGGGAGGGAATGCGCGCAATCCGCCACGGGTACGCCGATGCGGTGATTTGCGGGGGCTCGGAGGCGCTCATCCAGAAGCTGTCCATGACGGGATTCCAGAATCTGAGGGCGCTCACCACCTCCTCGGACCCGGACCGGGCCAGCATCCCCTTCGATCGGGAGCGATCCGGTTTC
>CBDTVQ010000145.1:0-5528 GCA_965364045.1 uncultured Tessaracoccus sp.
GAGCTGGGTCACGAAAATTCGCACCCTGTTCGGCGGGGCCCCTATCCATGAGGCCGCTGGCGGTGGGCGGCGCGCAATGGCGTGGATGCCCGGCAACCCGGGCGCGGTGGCTGCGATGCTGGCGACGGCCGGATGGTTGAACCTGGGCGCCGACTACCTCAACATCACCGCCTTCGAGATCGTGGCCGTGGGCACGGTGTTCATCTGGCTCATTCTCTTCATCCGGAGCGTTTCCGCCGCGGTCGACGACACCCCGGCAGTCAACGCCCCGGCGAGATCGCCGGAGCTCGCAGCTTCCTGATGGTTCTCACGTCGGTGATGGCGGCCACCGTCTGCGACGTGGGCTCAACCCACTGAGGCCAGGGCGAACGGTAGAACACCGGCGGCACCGGCTCGCCGGAGCAGGCGTCCGGCGACGATCATGGTCCAGCGGGAATCGACGAGGTCGTCGACCAGCAGGACGGGTCCGGATACCGCAACGAGCTGAGCTGCCATGCTGTCCGGAATGCGGAATCGGTCCCAGACATCCCGGACCCTGTAGGCGCTGTTGGTGGATCGAGTCAGTGCTTCGGCGTGGGACGCAAGGTCCAGCGGACCGAGGTTCGTGAGCTTGCCTGCAGTTGCTATTCCGGTGGCCACCGACTCGACGAGCCGTGGGCGGGTCAGGCTCGGTATCCAGGCGACGGCTGCGGGCCGCTCGTCCCAGTCCCAACCCTTGAGAACCCGTAGGCAGGCCTTTCCCAGCTCTGGGGGAAGCTCTGCATCCAGCGGTCGGCCGTCTTCGTCGGTGGCGAAGAGGTCCCGCAGAGTGCCGCCCCATCCGAGATCGGTCAGCCGAGCAACCACGCGACCCTCCAGCACCCGATCCCCTTCAGGGATCTTGCCCTTGACAGCCTTGCCGTCGGCGGTGACATTCAGGCGATCCAGACCGTTGGGCCAGAGCGCGCGAGGAGCCAGGGGAACGCCCACCCTGTCCAATTGCGACTGTGCCGATTTCCCTGTCTCGACGGTGACGTCGGTGGGATACCAGGCTTCGGTGCACACGTCGCACCGGCCACATGGGGCAGAGTGTGGGTCATCGAGTTCGGAGGTGAGGAATGCCATCCGGCATGACTCTCCGCGCTCGTAGGTGAGCATGGCTTCCTGCTCGGCCACCCGGGCTGCTGCTATCCGCTCATAGCGGGGCTTGTCGTAGGCCCAGGGTTGTCCCGTTGAGGTCCAGCCGCCCTGCACGTACCGCACGGCCCCCTCAACAGCGAGCACCTTCAGGAGCAGTTCGAGCTGTCCGCGTTTGAGGTCCACGCGGGATTCGAGTGCGGGGGTGGACAGGGGGCCATTCGCTTCGGCCAGTGCGCCGAGGACGGCGTCGGCCCGCGCCTGGGTGGGCATGGCATTCGTGGCGAAGAAGTGCCAGATGTCGCGATCCTCGGGGCCGGGGAGGAGGAGCACGTCAGCGTTGTCGGTGGCTCGGCCGGCACGGCCCACCTGCTGGTAGTACGCCACGGGTGAACTGGGCGCGCCGAGGTGCACGACGAAGCCGAGGTCTGGTTTGTCGAAGCCCATTCCCAGGGCAGAAGTGGCCACCAGCGCCTTGACCTCGTTGGCCTTGAGTGCTTCCTCCGCCTCGATCCGCTCGGCTGCATCGGTGCGCCCGGTGTAGGCACGGACGGTGTGACCGGCCTTCCTGAGGAGGGCAGCGGTGTCCTCTGCCGCCGAAACGGTGAGGGTGTAGATGATGCCGCTGCCGGGGAGGGCGTCGAGGTGTTCGGAGAGCCAGGCGAGGCGACGCCATGTGGTGCTGAGGTCCAGCACGCCCAACCGGAGAGAGGTGCGGGCAAGGGGGCCTCGAAGCGTGAAGACCTCATGGCCGCCCGTGCCCATCTGCTCGGCAACGTCCTCCACCACACGTTCGTTGGCCGTCGCGGTGGTGGCAAGGATGGGAACCTCGTCCGGCAGTTCGCCGATGAGGGTGCGGATGCGCCGGTAGTCAGGGCGGAAGTCGTGGCCCCAGTCACTGATGCAGTGCGCCTCGTCGATGACGAGTAGACCCATGGCGGCGACGAGATGGGGGAGCTGCTCCTCGCGGAAACGCGGATTGACCAGACGTTCCGGGGACACGAACAGCACGTCAACGGCATCGTCTGCGAGGAGCCGTTCGATCTCGCGCCATTCGGTGGCATTTGCCGAGTTGATGGCCGCCGCTCGAACGCCTGCCCTCTCGGCTGCCGCCACCTGATCCCGCATGAGGGCCAGCAGCGGCGAGACGATGAGGGCTGGTCCGGCGCCTGCACGTCGCTGCAGGAGCGAGGCGATGAAGTACACCGCAGACTTGCCCCAGCCGGTGCGCTGCACCACGAGCGCCCTCCTGTGGTCGGCGACGAGCGCCTCGATGGCCTCGAACTGTCCCTGGTGGAAGTCTGCGTCCTGCCGACCTGTCAGGTCGCGGAGGATCGTGAGTGCTTCGTCGCGAAGACCGTCGCTGCCGCGGTGAGCAGTGCTGGTGCGGGAGGATCCCCTGTCCTGTGCCCGCGCCGAATCGGCTCCGGACTGCGGCGGTGCCGCCGTTTCGCCCGGCCCCGGGGTCGCAGGCTCGTCGTAGGGGTCTGGTGGGAGGTCCCACGGGTCCGGTGGCGGTTCATCCACCCAGAACGGACGAGAGTCAGTCATGGCCCCACCCTGTCACGGACCACCGACACACCGGCTCGGCCGGGGTGGCGACGGCCATTCGGCCCAAGCCCCGGGACTGGTGCCGTCGTGGGATGCCTCTTGGTTGCCCCCATCAGTGCTGGGAGGATGGGGGCATGGCTGGCAAGAAACCGAAGACCGCACCTACTCACCAGGACCCCCGCGACTATCTGGCGTCGCTGGACAGTGAACGTCGACGCGAGGAGGGCGCCGCGCTCCTCGACCTCATGCGTGAGGCCACCGGCGCTGAGCCGGTGATGTGGGGGCCGTCGATGATTGGCTACGGAATCTTCCAGTACCGCTCTCCAAATTCTGCCACTGAGGGCGAATGGCTCCGTGTGGGCTTCTCGCCGAGAAAGGCGAAGATCTCGCTCTACGGACTCCAGGGGCATCCTCGAAGTGAAGAACTCCTCGCGGCGCTGGGCAAGCACACCTTGGGTGTCGGCTGTGTCTACGCCCTCCGGTTGGAGCACCTGGACACCCGTATCCTCACCGAACTCGTGCAGCATTCCTTTGAGGATGTCGTCAGCATCGAAGTCGTCAAAGATTGAGCCAAGCGATGGTCCCTCAGTTGGCGGACGCAACGGTGGCGAGTGAAGAAGTGCACCCCTCATGACCGTCACGGTGGACCAGCCCGTGCACCGAGGATCTGTCGTGGCAACGGATAACGAGTCCGAGAGTCAGCCCCTCGCTCATCGCATGGACCTCCGCGTGGACGGACTGTGGTTGCCCGCTCCAGATCCTGGTAGGCCGTAGTCCTGCCGGGTGGGGTGAGTTTGGGTTGGCCGGTGTGGTGGTCGATGTGGATGACCCATTTGTTGGAGGGTCTGTCGTCGGGTCCGGGGTTCGACGAGTTTGTGGTGGTGGCCGCAGAGCAGGACCAGATTGTTGAGTGCTGTGTGGCCGCCCTAGTGATCCAGACAGGACAGAGCAGCCTCAATCACACCGAGTACCTCGGCTGCGCTCCGCTTGATCTGCTCCATGAGACAACTGTATTGACCCCCACTGACATTTTTTAGAGGTGGTGTGACCGAGGGAAGAAGCCTATGAGGTTCGGCCCGGCAGCGGTTACTCAATGAGGTCGGCGTGGATTTCGACCAGTTCGTCGCGGAGCCAGCCCGCTGTTTGGAGATTGCCCTCCACCCGTCCTGACCCCTCCAGACGAAGGCTTAGGTTGCGTTCCTCGTCGAAGAGGACACATTCGGTCAAAGCTTCGGTTCGGTTCTCGTCCAGCCAGTAGAAGACGTCCTTGGAGTCGTCGGCCAGGATGTCGGACAGTTCGAATGGTGGCGGCTCGCCCTCTGGCGGATCCTCCGAGACACACAGTGTTGTGCTGGATCTGAGCGACACCACCCACGGCGTCTCCCGGGGATCCGCGCCACTCCCGGTGGGTAGGACAGTGGACATGCGCCCGTTCACGATCGTCAGCGCGTACTCGCCATAGCCGAATCTGGCGCCGTCGCCTCCATAGGCGAATCGGTACGCGTCCAGCTGGTCCTGCAACTGCGCATCGAGGCCCTCGACGATGGGCGTGAGGTATCCATCGCGTTGCTGGCCGAAGACTTCACGGGGAAACGTGTCGCGGGTGATGGCCAGGGGAGTGGCTGCCGTCGGGGATAAGAAAAGAGAGCCAATGGCGAGACCAACTCCCAGTCCTGCGAATCCGACGACGATGCCATTGCGAACACTGGAACGGCGCTGCCCCCGAACCGACGGCCATTGTGAGGGCTGCGATGCATGCACAGTCGGTTCCACGACCGGCTCGGCTTCCGGGCGCCATACGGCAGCACGGGGGTTCGATGGCGGTACGTCCGCGAGCGGTTGCGCGCCAGGGCGCCGGAACTGCTCGTCAGACATGGGTCAAGATTAACCAAGTGACAAGGCGCCGACTCGGGGTGGGCATGAGCCCACCAACTGCGACGACGTCAGGCGTCGAACGACTCGTGTGTCCGCTCCAGAATCTTCGCGAACCGCTTGGATGTCTCTGCGGCACCACCGGGCACCCGACTGTCGAGCTTCAGGCTGACGCGACGGCTGTCATCGCTGCGCACACACTGCGTCCAGCCCCTCGCGCTGAGGTCTGCGGGTGTCTGGAGAACGGCGCTGTTGTAGAGCCCCACTTCGGGCCGAAAGATGCAGGAGACGGTGCCGGAGTCCAATGAAGTCAGGATCGGCGACGCGCTGCCGGGAGTGCCTGCTGCATCGGAGGGGAGTGGGAGCGACTGGGAACCGTTCACGATTGTCAGGAGGAACTGGCCGTAGTCCACGGATGCGCCGTCGCCACCGTAGGCGAACCGATATCCCTCACGCTGAGCCTCAAAGTCCGCCCGGAACTGAGCGACATCCACCGGTTCCCCCTCGCCTGCGGGCGCCAGATCCGGGCGTGCGAGATTCTCGATGTACTCAGGAAAAACATCCAGAGTGATGGCCATGGGTTCCGGTTCCGCCAGGAGTATTCCCGACAGCCACCCGGCGGCAACGCCGCCGATCAGAAAACCCACGAGACCAGCTGTGAGCACGGCACCTCGTCGCCGTCCGCGCGGAGGAGACGAGGAGTCGGGTAGCACTGCCGGGGAGTCCTCCTGAGCTGCCACTGCCTGGACTCCAGCACTTCGGGCTCGATCCAGGAAGGACGAATCGGACATGTCCGCAAGCGTATGCGTGTGATCCCGTGACCGCTGGCTTCGCGTCGCCACGAACAAACCGGATGACGCTGGGGCACGGACAAACCGGATGACGCTGGGGCACGGGCAAGCCGGATGACGTCGGGCCACGGCCGACGGCTCATCCAATCAACTGTGCGTGGAGACCTTCCAACGCGTCGCTGAACGTCGAAGCCGCCT
>CBDTVQ010000146.1:0-5500 GCA_965364045.1 uncultured Tessaracoccus sp.
AACTCTCGCCGTCCACGGTCATGCATGGCTACAGGACGGCGGATTGCGGACCAGAATCAGCCGGATTGACGTTTGCCGTTGCGGAAACTACAGAACATCCAGTTCGACCAGCCAGGAACGGGTGTCGGCGTCGTTGGCCCAGAGGTGGGCCTGCCAGCCCGCAGAAAGTGCGCCATCGATGTTCTTCTGCTTGTCATCGATGAAACCAATCTGGGACCCGCTCACGCCAAGTGCATCCGCGACCGTGGTGTAGATCTCAGGATCAGGCTTCATCAGGTCCATGGTTGCGGAGATGAAGAGATGGTCCACGTCGGTGCGCCAGGGCGCTCGATCAGCCGCGGTCTGCATCGCGTGCGGGGAATTGCTGAGAACGACGACGGTGGTTCCGGATGCACGGCAGTCACGCAACAACTGCCGGGCGGACGGGCGAAGCTCTGCCCACGTCGTGGCGTCCAGTTCCGCCAACTCTTCGAACTGGTCTCTGGCCCCGGGACGGCCAACCGCTTCGAATATCGGTGCCCAGTACTGGGTCGCTGACGCGCCTGCATCGTAGGCGTCCCGATCAGTCCAGTAGTGCTTCTCCAGCAGTTCCTCGGAGGTGCCAATGCGGGCTGCAAGTGTGGGCAGCAGGAATGGCGGCGACGCGAGTACCTCGCCGAGGTCGAAGATGACGGCCATGATCACTCCCTGAGCGTAGGCCTCGGTGCCACCCGATGTCATCGAAACGCGCATGGGGTGCTCCATCCGGCGTGCAGACAAAGGATGACGAACAGCCCAAACCAGCTACATTGTCGAGGTGCTGCCACTGGAGGTCTGGTTCCCCGAGGGCATGGGCCTCGAGATGCTCATCATGGTGATGCTCGTCGCGCTCGCCGCTGGGTGGGTGGATGCTGTCGTGGGAGGCGGTGGGCTGCTGCAACTCCCGGCGCTCCTGCTCGTGCCCGGCCTCGCACCGGTGCAGGCGCTCGCCACCAACAAACTCTCGTCGATCTTCGGGACCGCCACGGCCAGTGTCACCTTCGTCCGACGCATCAAACCGGACATGCGGACCGCCCTGCCGATGGCAGGGTTCGCGCTGGCCGGGAGCTTCGGCGGCGCCGCCGTGGCCACCGTCCTGCCGCCGCAGGTCTTCAAGCCCATCATCGTGGTGGCCATGCTCGCCGTGGTCACCTTCGTGGCCATACGGCCCAGTATGGGGGCGGCCACCAGCCTTCGTTTCCAGCAGCGGCGCCACCTCGTCGTCGCCTCCGCGATGGGGATGGGCATCGGCTTCTACGACGGACTGCTGGGCCCGGGCACCGGGACGTTCTTGATCATCGCGCTCGTCAGCGTCCTGGGCTACGACTTCATCCAGTCCAGCGCCAAGGCCAAGATCGTCAACCTTGCGACGAATCTGGGTGCTCTGGCGCTGTTCATTCCCACGGGCTCCGTCATGTGGGGGCTGGGCCTCAGCATGGCGGCGATGAACATGGTGGGCGGATACCTGGGTTCGCGCACGGCGATCGCCAAGGGATCAGGATTCGTCCGGGTGGTCTTCCTGGCCGTCGTGAGCGTGCTCATACTGAAGCTCGGCTACGACGTCCTCATCGAATGGGGCGCGCTCGATCGTTGATCGGACTCAACCATTCCAAGTGAACTGCACCTCGCCGTCAACGAGCACCTTGACGTGCGGCCGGGGCTTTGACCCCAATTCGGTGTGCATCGCATGGCCGTCGGCCTCCACGCGATAACTGATTGACGTCTGATCGTTTTCCGCCACGAACAGGCGGCCTCGTGTCACCCAGGGGTTGCGCCTGCGCAGGCCAATGAGGTCCTGATGAAGCCGGTGCAGCCACTCGCCATTCGCCACCAGAGCGGCGGGCGATTCGGGCAGCGGCGGCCGCATCGGGTCATCGGCCGCCTCGCCTGTGCCCTTCTCGGCACGGAAACCCTGCTCGTCGCCGTAGTAGATGCTCGGCATGCCGGGCGTCGTCATGAGGATGCCGACGGCGAGAGCCGCTCCGGCATCCCCCGTGAGACTCGCGATACGCGAGACGTCGTGGTTCCCCACGAAGGTTTGCATGATGAGCTCACGCGAGAACTCGTCGTGACGCTTCAGCGTCCACGCGAGTTCGAAGAAATTCTGGTCCTTCAGCGAACTCCAGATGGCCTTCCACAGCTCATACTGGGTGGCGGTGTCCAAGGACCCGGCCTTTGCGATTTCTGCGTAGTCACCATGGATGACCTCGCCAATGAAGATTGCATCCGGGAATTCCTCCCGGACGCGGCCCGTCACCTCACGCCAGAACTCCGATGGCACCGCGTAGGCAACGTCGAGGCGCCAGCCGGCTACACCGCGGCGCAGCCAATGCAGCATGACATCGGTGACGAGGTCCGCCACCTCTGCCCTGGAGTGGTCGAGGTTGGCAAGGTCACCGTGGCCCTCCCAATCCTCCGTGCGAACGCCATCGGCGTCCTGTTGGAGGCGGATCAGGGAGTTCTCGGGATTGCTGAGCGATTCGGCGACCATCGGGTGATTGATGCCGACGTGGTTGAACACACCGTCCAGGACCACTGAGAGACCCCGGCGGTTGCACTCGGCGATCAAGTGGTCGAAGTCGTCATCGCCGCCGAGCCGCGGGTCGATCCGGAAGTAGTCGAGGGTGTCGTAGCCGTGCGTCGAGGACGCGAAGATTGGCCCCAGCAGCAGGCCGGAACACCCGAGTTCGATGGTGTAGTCGAGCCAGGCATCCAGGCGGCGAAGCCGTGGCTCCGGCGCTCCGTGATCCCCTCGAATGGGGGCACCACAGGCACCCAGTGGGTAGACGTGCCACCAGATGGCGTGATCAATGAGGCTCATGTGCGTCCCTGGGATGTGATGTGAGGAGTGCTGCCTCCACCGTAGCGTCGCGCGGGGGTGGAGTCTGCCCCAAATGGTTTCAGACTTCAACGCTCAGAGTGGTGGGCCTCGCGATGTGGTTCCGGGCCAAACAGCGGCTTGCCTCGAGGTCCACGGCTTTGCTCGGTCGATGATCCGGTTGCAGCATCAATGCTGAGGCGTTAGGGATGAGGTGCCTTGGTTCGCGACGTCGAAAAGCTGGGTCGCCGTTGAGGCTTGAATCATGACGAGGCGCTCCAGAAACTTTCTTTCGTCGAGCTTCTTGCGCCGCATCCAACTGGTGACCTCGCTGTTGCACTTGCTGGCGTTGCAGGGGCCGCATGCCGGGACGATGTTGTCCAGTGTGTAGCGGCCGCCACGTGAGATCGGCAGGACACAATCGCGCTGCACTGCCACGCCCGTCACACCGCAATAGGCGCATCCATCCCAAGCTTCCTGAAGTGCTGACCACTGGGCATCACTGAGGTCGTGGGAAACCAGCCCCATCCGGCGCTTTCGTCGACGGGTGGCGCGTCCTCGACGACTCCGGTCAAGTGCCATGTGCATGACAGTAGCCGTCTCGCGCTGCTTCGATGAGACTCGACACGGCGGCAGGCGGCCCGCTTCGACGACCCGATTCCGAGGCACGAACCGCCTGCTCATTCCAGCCTCTCGTCACGTTTCGGATTTCCTGCTTGACTCTCCCCCATGGGGAGACAAGACGCTGGTTCAATGACGCTCATGCCCATCGGAGGATTCGCCAAGGTCTCGCGACTGACGGTGAAGTCACTGCGCAACTACGACGAGTCCGGCCTGTTGCCGGCCGCCTTCGTGGATCCGCAGACGGGCTACCGGTACTACAGGCTCGAACAACTCGTTCGTGCTGATGCCATCCGCTCGCTGCGGATGGTGGAGATGCCGCTGCCCTTGATCGCCAACACGCTCGACGGCGATGATCCCGAACAGGTGCTGACGTCACACCTCGCCTCGCTGGAAAGCCAGCGCGACGAGCTCGACCAGAAGGCGCAGCAACTGCAGCGTCGAATCCAGCTCAAGGAGTACGTCATGTCATCCGAGATCACCGTCCGCACCAGCCCGGCCATCACAGCAGCCGCCTATCGAACACCGACCACCTACGCCGAGATATTCAACGACATCCCGGCGGGATTTGGCGCCGTCATGGCCTTCTGTGCCGGTGCCGGCATCGATCCCGTCGGGGCGCCATTCACCCTCTACCACCAGGCGCCAGACGCCGAAACCGCGGGCGACATTGCCATGTGCATCCCGGTCGCTGCGGCAACAGCGAGCGGCTCCGGCAACGTCGAGTTCATTGAGCTCCCAGCCGGCGCGACTGCTTCCGTGTTGCACCGAGGGTCGTATGAGGACATGGGGGAGTCGTACGCCAATGTGGGGACGTGGATCCAGGAACGAGGGCACCGCATCGTCGGCCCGCCCCGGGAGGTGTATCTCAACAGCCCCGCCGATGTGGTCGACGCCGACCTCCTCACCGAGATCCACTTCCCGATTGACGGCGAAGGAGACGCATCATGACGCCACGCAGCGGTGAAGCAGTGGACATGAATCCAGAGGTGGCGGCCGTGTTCGCGAGCTACGACGATCGCGTTCGAGCCGAACTGTTCGGACTGCGTCAGCTCATCCTCGACACGGCAGCTGAGACTGCTGGTGTCGGAGCCGTTCAGGAGGCGTTGAGATGGGGAGCACCCAGCTACCTGACAACCGAGACCGGAAGCGGCAGCACCATCCGGATTGCCCCGACCGGGCCGGAATCCGAGCACGACTACGCGATGTTCTTCATCTGCCGCACGAACCTGGTGGAATCCTTCAAGGACATCTTCGGCGATGCCCTGTCTTACGAGGGCAAGCGGGCACTGCTGTTCTCCGTCGGTGTCAGGCGTCCGACGCGGGAACTCCGGGCGTGCATCGCCATGGCACTGACCCACCACCTGACGAAGAGGTGACTGTTGTCGGCCGGGTGCGCGGTCACTTCCGGGCCGCGATAATGGCCAATTGGGCCCAATCAGTCAGCAATCCAGGATCGTCGAACACGTCATCTGGCGCGCGGTAGTACGCCCGGACGGTCCGTTCTCCGTTCTTGGTGTCGTATCTGAAGGGCTCGGATCCGCGGTCGATGAACTGCTGGCGGGTGTCGTCGTTGACGCGGAAGTAGAACTCATCGCCCAGGTGCATGGCGAATTGGCGGCCGTCCAGGACAAAGGCGATCCCACCGAAGTATGGGCGGACTTCGACGCCACCCAACGGTGCGAGGTCGTCGAGGATCTGGCTCACCTGATCGTCGCTGAGCCTACTCATGGTGGTGCGCCAAGGCAGGGAGCCACAAGGATCGCTCGTCGTGGCAGGCGGGGGCTGAGGCTCGGCGGCGTTGCCGAACTGGGTCGGGTGATGCCATTGGGGGTCCTTTCTCGTATTCCACCTGTCCAACCATGCCAAAGGCGCCCGTCACCCGTTGCTGAATTCGGACACTCCCCGACGGCGGTATGTCTGAGCTGGTTCACTACTTTGAATGACGTCACGACTCAGCTCGACCATTTGGCCGGTGGTGCTGGAGGAGCGTCGGGCACTGATCCAAGATCTGGAAGGCGTCCAACCAGAGCAGTGGGCAGC
>CBDTVQ010000147.1:0-5442 GCA_965364045.1 uncultured Tessaracoccus sp.
GTTGACGCGAGCCTCGGATTCCACACGCTCAGCTTTGGTGCGCGCGTCGGTGGTGATCTCGTAGGCCTGCTGCTTCGCGTCCTCAATCTTGCGGACCGCCTCTGCATCGGCCTCCTCGACGACCTGCTCCGCCTGCTCGGTGGCGAGTTGCACCAAACGGATGACCGCTGGGCTGGCATCGTCACGGGTGCCCACCTTCAGTGTCTGCACCTGACCGGCCACCTCGTTCACCCGGGCCGTCCGGACCTCATCGAGTTCGGAGCGGACGCGGGCCAGTTCGGCGCGCAATTCGTCATTTTGTGTCTGCAACTGATCGCTCTGCTCATGGAGCCGCTGTGCATGTGCATCAGCCTCGGCTGAATCCTCTTGCCTGACCGGAGCCTCGGCGGTGGGCGCAGCCGCTGCCTCGGACTTCAGACGGTCAACCTCGGCACGCAGAGCAGCGATTTCGGATTCCTTCGCGCCCTGGCCATCATCCGTCATGGTCGACTGACTGCCCTCGTCGGAATTGCGCAGGGATTCCGCCTCGCGACGCAACAGTTCGCGCTCGTTCTCGTACTGGGCGAAGGTTTCCTCCACCTTGTCGATGAAAGTGTCGACATCGCCGACCTCGTACCCGGTCACATTGCGCTTGGCCATGCGGAACCGGACGCGGCGGACCTCTTCGAGGGTAAGGCTCATCTCTTCAACTCCATACATATCGGGAACAGGAGGCCTGAAAGCCTCCGGGATCAGTCAGACGGCATCACTGTAACGCAACGCACAGCACCGTGGGGCCGGGGTTGTTGTTCAGCTTTGGTTGAAGAAGCCGCCGGTTGCCAGGCGCTCCTTGTCCTCAGGCCCCACAACAAGGTTGTGGGGGCACAGAAGAAAGACTTGGGTGGAGACTCGTTCGATATTTCCGCGCAGCCCAAAAATCAGGCCGGCCGCAAAATCCACGAGGCGCTTGTCCTCGCCGGTCTCCATGTCCGAAAGATTCATGATCACAGGGATCCCGTCACGGAAGTTCTCCGCGATGGCACGTGCTTCGTTGTAGGAACGTGGCCGCACACTCACGATGCGGCTGATGTCAGCCACTTCAGGCTCCGTTGTGGCAACACTCATCTGGGGGCGCTGTTGTGGCAGCTTGGACACTCGACTCACCAGCTCCTCGGGTTCTTCATCGACATACACGTCCTCAGTGAGTTCAGCCGAGACCTCATCGGCCGGATCGCTGTACCGGCTGTCCTCTACCAGACCCATCCACTCGGCCAGCTTTCGTACGCCCACAGTTTCGTCTCCTCGCATCCGTGCTTTCCCACGGAACCCTACCGTGCCCATCCCCCCTGAAGCGCACAAGCGACACGAGACACGCACCAAAAAAATGTGGTGCCCGGCCGAACAGGCCGGGTACCACACCAAAACCAAGTCCGTGGGCCCGGTTCATCCCCGACAGATCACCCCATTCATGTCACTTCATCCGTGACATTTCATGCGGCTCACTTCATGAAATCGGGAACGTCAAGCTCGTCGTCGGCAGGACGAGGGGCCACAGGACGCTGCTGGTAGGACTGCTGGTCAGGTCTGGCCGACGGCATCGGACTGGCCTGCGGTGCCTGGGACGATACGTGACCACCCTGCGGCGTGGGTGCGGGACGCGACTGCTGACGCGCGGTGTCCGGGCGGGAGTTCTGTCGCTTCTGCGGCATGCCGCCATCGAAGCCTGCTGCGATGACTGTGACGCGCACTTCATCACCCAGTGAATCGTCGATCACCGTACCGAAAATGATGTTTGCCTCGTCGTGCGCGGCTTCCTCAATCAACTGCGCGGCAGCCGAAACCTCAAACAGTCCAAGATCGCTGCCACCGGCCACCGCGAGCAGGACACCGTGGGCTCCATCAATGCTGGCTTCGAGTAGCGGGGACGAGATTGCCATCTCACACGCCGCCCGCGCTCGATCCTCACCGCGCGCCGAACCGATGCCCATGAGGGCGGATCCGGCCTGACTCATGATGGACTTCACGTCGGCGAAGTCAAGGTTGATCAGTCCTGGGGTGGTGATCAGGTCCGTGATGCCGGATACGCCCTGCATCAACACCTGATCCGCCTGTTTGAAGGCGTCCAGGATGGCGACCGTGTGGTCGGTCATCTGAAGCAGTTTGTCATTGGGGATCACGATGAGGGTGTCAACCTCTTCGCGTAGGGATTCGATGCCGGTTTCTGCCTGGTTGGACCGACGACGACCCTCGAAGGAGAAGGGTCGGGTCACGACACCGATGGTCAAAGCGCCCAGCGAGCGGGCAACCTTGGCAACGATCGGAGCAGCTCCTGTGCCGGTCCCACCCCCCTCGCCCGCAGTCACGAAGACCATGTCCGCGCCCTTGAGCGCTTCCTCAATCTCGTCGGCGTGGTCCTCGGCAGCCTGCTGGCCCTTGGCCGGGTCCGCGCCGGCTCCGAGACCGCGGGTCAACTCACGACCGATGTCGAGTTTCACGTCGGCGTCGCTCATCAGCAGCGCCTGTGCGTCTGTGTTGACGGCGATGAACTCCACCCCTCGGAGCCCAGCCTCGATCATGCGGTTGACGGCATTGACGCCACCGCCACCAACTCCGACCACCTTGATGACTGCCAGGTAGTTCTGTGATGCGCTTGCCATTCTTGGCCCTACTGTTCTGTCGGATTCTTGTGATCGAGGACTGCTTCGATGCCGAAAGGATATGGCGC
Source organism: uncultured Tessaracoccus sp. (assembly GCA_965364045.1). GTDB lineage: Bacteria > Actinomycetota > Actinomycetes > Propionibacteriales > Propionibacteriaceae > Arachnia. The sequence goes on from CBDTVQ010000147.1 coordinate 2,705, forward strand.
CTATTGGACCACATCCAACACGACGCCCCCAACGCGCGCAGATCACCTCAAGTGCAACTTCAGGGTTTCCCGCGCATCACTTGGTGGTGGGGTGGCTCGGTGCCGAGACGTCGTAGAGCTTCGCGTCGACCGACAGCAGCGCCTCCAGAACATCCGCCTTGAGCGCGGACTGCTCGGCACTCCCCCAGACAACGAGATCGCCCTCATCCAACTCCAGGGTGATCCTGTCAACGGCCTTGGCCTGCACCCTTTCCACCCGTGACAGCAGTTCCGGCGGGATGTGGGAGACAACTTCTGCCACGTCCTGCAGAACCCGGGAGTCCTTTCCTGCCGTCACGGCCTGCAGCACGCCCCCAAGGGGCTCCTGCGACGTCGAGAAGATCACTCCCTGTTCGTCCACCCACTGGAATGCGCCGGCCTCCACACGCTGGAAGACGGCGGTGCGCTCCGTCACGTCGATGATCACGGTGCTCGGCAGGTCCCGGCTCACCTCCACGTCGCGAACAGCAGGCAACTCAGCCACACGAGCCTCCATCCCATCCGTGTCCAGGGAGATCATCCGAGAATTCGGAACCACCAGTGCTGCGAGACGAATCTCGTCCGCGGTCACCAGTTCATTGCCCTGTACCTGCACGTCGTGAACCCTGAACACGGGCGACATCGTCACCAGCCACACCAGGAACCCGAGAACCGCCACGATGCCGGCGATCACGCCCCATCGCAGGAGTTGTCTCCGGCGCTCGCTCTGCTTGCGCTCCTCGAGCGCTTGGGCGAAGGATCCGCCGGTGACGCGGCTCAAGTGGGGACAGCTTCCAAGCGCTGTGCGAGCAGGGGTGCCAGGAGCGGGCCGACAATGGTGACGTCACCACATCCCAGCGTGATGATGAGGTCCCCCGGTTCTGCGATCTCGTTCAACGCTTCCGGAAGGTCGTACTTGTCCACGACATAGACCACTTCTTGCGCGCCGTGGCGGCGCGCCGCGTCCACCACCATCTGTCCCGTCACGCCGGGGATGGGGTCCTCGCGGGCACCGCAGACATCGTTGATCACGGCGATGTCAGCCAGTGTCATGACTTCACCGAACTCGTCCGAGAAGTCAACGGTGCGTGAGTAGAGGTGCGGCTGGAAGCACGCGATGAGGCGGCCGGACAGACCGGTGGCCTCGTTCCCGGCCTCGGTGGCGCGGCGGGCAGCGGTCAACGCAGCCCGGATCTCGGTGGGATGGTGGGCATAGTCGTCGAAGACGCGGATGCCCGCGGTGTCACAGATGAGTTGGAAGCGCCGCAGGGTGCCCTCGTAACGTGCCAGCCCGCTGATGCACTCTTCATGCGAATGGCCGAGCAGACGTCCCGCCGCATAGGCCGCCGAGGCATCCGCGAGATTGTGGTTTCCCGGCACCTGCAACGTGATGGGACCGGAATCCTCGCCGTACGTCAGCGTCGCCGTGACACCGTTGCCGCTGGCCTCGACATCCGTGATGCGTACGTCCGCGTCGGCTGATTCGCCGTAGGTGACCAGATGTGGCCCCCCAGCCCGAAGGTCATCCGCGAGTTCGCGCGAACCGGCATCGTCAATGTTGATCACGACGTGACGGACATCTGCGCCGGTGGCGAAAGCCCGGAAGCCGTCCGCGTAGGCCGCGGAGGTGCCCCAGTTCACGAGGTGATCTGCTCCCACGTTGGTGATCACCGCGATCTCGGTGGGGTACTGCATGAAGGAGCCATCACTCTCGTCTGCCTCCACGACGAAGGCGACCCCGTCCCCGACTGCGGAACTGACACCGGTGGTGGACAGCGGCCCACCGATGACGTAGCTCGGGTCGGCGCCGATCTCCGAGAGCATGACGGCAGTCATGGCGGTGGTTGTGGTCTTGCCGTGGGTTCCCGCGATGGAGACGCCGCGCTTGTCAATCATCAGCGCAGCCAGTGCCGCAGACCGATGCCAGACCCGCAGGCCACGTCGGCGTGCTTCGGTCAGTTCCACATTGGACTCACGGACGGCTGAGGAGATGACGACTGTGGCCGCATCCGCGAGGTTGGCCACGTCGTGGCCCACGGAGACGGTGATACCCGCCCGTGCGAGCGATTGGAGCGCCGTCGAATCGCTCTGGTCAGAGCCTGACGTCATGATGCCGAGTTCGGCGTAGAGGCGTGCGATGCCACTCATACCGGAGCCACCGGCGGCGATGAAATGGACCGGACCCACCTGCGAGGCGGGCACGACGTCAATGGGATTCAGGAGGGTCACGGTGGTTGGCGTCCTTAACTCTTGCCGATCACGGAGAGGGTGGCGCGTGCCAGAACCTCAGCCGCGTCACGCGGATACTGGGAACGTGCCGTCTTTGACATCTCCCGGAGCTGTTTCGGGTCCGCCAGACGCGGCAGGATCTCGGAGCACAGGGTGGGGCCGTCAAGGGCATCTTCGTGGATCATCAGTCCGGCACCGCTGTTGACGAGTCCGGAGGCGTTCTTCTCCTGCTCCCCATTGCCCCACGGAAGGGGCACGAAGACCACGGGAAGACCCGAGACAGCCGTTTCCATGACGGTGGCGGCTCCACCCCGGGCCAACATCATGTCGGCCGCACGGTACGCATCGGCCATGCGCTCCACGAAGGGCACGGGTCGGTAGCGGCCTCCGTCCGCGTGGGTGCGAGGGACGTGTTCGTCCGTGAAGTTCTTCGGTCCCAGAACGTGCAGCACCTGTATGCCTTGGGCCAGGAGCTCGTCCAGGGCCGAGTC
>CBDTVQ010000148.1:0-5432 GCA_965364045.1 uncultured Tessaracoccus sp.
TGCTCAGCGCCGCACCCAATACACCTCCCCTGGAGCCGGATGAGGAGGGGGACGGCCCGGGGCTGCCCACCGCTCCTCCCGCTCCTGCGGAAGACGATGAGGGCGTGAAGCTCTCCGTCGCGGAGGTGCTGGCGTACGAGGCCACCGAGCAGGACCTCGCGGGTCTCGATGCCTACAGCTGCGGTGACGAGGTTGTGGACGCGCTGGACAAGGCGTTCTACGCCTGTGACGAGGAGGAACTCCAGAAGTTCCTGCTCGCGCCCGTGGCAATCACGGGTCAACAGCTCGACACGGCCACATCCGGCATTCCCCAGGGCCAGTTCGCGCCGGTGGTGTCACTGACGCTGAAGTCCGATTCCGCAGCGGCCTGGCTGGAACTGACGGGGGCGCTGGCCTCCCGGCAGTCCCCACAGGACCAGTTCGCCGTCGTACTCGACGGCGTGGTGCAGTCGAACGCATCGGTGGAGAACGCCATCCCGGGTGGTCGTGCCCAGATCAGCGGCAATTTCACCGACGAGAGCGCAGCCTCCCTGGCAAACGTCTTGAAGTTCGGTTCATTGCCCTTGACCTTCGAACCGTCACAGGTGGAGAGCGTGTCCCCGACACTGGGCGGGGAGCAGCTCCGAGTGGGCCTCATCGCCGGCATCATCGGCCTGATCATCGTGCTCGGCTACTGCTTCGTGTACTACCGGGGCCTCGGCATCGTGGTGCTCGGCTCCTTGGTCGTTGCTGCCGTGAGTACGTATGCGGCCATGGTGCTGCTGGGATCCGCCGTGGGCTTCTCCCTCAACCTCCCTGCCATCGCAGGCGCCATCGTGGCGATCGGCATCACCGCAGACTCGTTCGTCATCTACTTCGAACGCATTCGTGATGAGATCCGCGAGGGGCGCAGCCTTCGCTCCGCCATCCAGACCGGCTGGGTGCGGGCACGGCCCACCATCGTCGTGGCAGACATCGTAAGCCTGCTCTCGGCCGTGGTGCTGTTCGTCCTCGCAGTGGGCGGTGTCAAGGGCTTCGCGTTCATGCTGGGTCTGACGACGCTCATAGACCTCGCGGTGATCTTTTTCTTCACCCATCCGCTCATGCAGTTGCTCGGACGCACGAAGTTCTTCGGTGAGGGGCACAAGCTCTCGGGCCTGGACGCGGCCCACATGGGCGTGTCCCGGAACTCCCTACTGGGACGCCGCTCGCGTCGCACCACACCCGTCGCCCAGGAGGCATGATGAACAAAGCCAAGCTGGGTCTTGCCCATCGTCTGTACTCCGGTCAGTTGAGCTATGACTTCGTGAAGAACCGGAAGCTCTGGTACACCTTCTCGGCTGTCCTGCTGAGCATCTCCATCCTGGCGCTGGTCATCCGTGGGCTGACGCTCGGAATCGAGTTCGAGGGCGGCACCGACTTCCAGGCGCCGGTCGAGGTGACGGCGAGCACCGTCGAGAAGGTCCGTCAATCCGTGGATGATTTCGAGGTCCAGGACCTGAACGCCCAGGTGTTCACGATCGGCGGCGACGCCATCCGCATCCAGACGCGCATCCTGACCCCCGACGAGACGGCGTCCGTGCGTGCGTCCGTCGCGGAACTGACGGGCGCAGATCCGGCAGAGGTCACCTACAACGCCATCGGCGCATCCTGGGGTCAGCAGGTCTCCCAGCAGGCCACCCTCGCGCTCGTGGTGTTCATCGTCCTGGTGATGATCCTGATCTGGGTGTGGTTCCGGGACTGGAAGATGTCCGTGGCCGCGATCATCGCGCTGGCCCATGACCTGGTTGTGACGGTCGGCATCTACGCGCTCATCGGTTTCACCGTCACGCCCGCCACCGTCATCGGGGTCCTGACCATCCTCGGCTACTCCCTGTACGACACTGTGGTGGTGTTCGACAAGATCAAGGAGAACATTCAGGGTCTGGAGGACACCAACAAGACCTACTCGCAGGCTGCCAACCTGGGCATCAACCAGGTGTTGGTGCGATCGATCAACACCACCATCATCGGTGTGCTGCCCGTGGCTGCACTGCTCACTGCGGGAACATTCCTCAGCAGTGGACCCCTGCAGGACCTGGGCCTCGCGCTCTTCATCGGCATGCTCGTCGGGGCCTACAGCTCGATCTTCATCGCCACGCCCGTGCTGACCACGCTCAAGGAGAGGGAGCCTGCACAGGTGGAGCACCGCGCCACCCTGGAGCGCCGCGCCGAACGTGCCACAGTGAAGGCCAACCGTCGCTCGGACACCCTCGTCCTGGAGGACGACGGCGCCGTCGGCGATGCAACGGTGGCAACCCCACAGGGACCCCGCACCCAGCCTCGTGGTGCGGTATCCCGCGCGGATCGGAAGAAGCGGCCGGGCACTCGATGAACGCATCCAGGCTCGACATGCTGCGGTCGCTGGTCCACGACGTCCCGGACTTCCCGGAGCCGGGCGTGGTCTTCAAGGACATCACGCCCCTGCTTGCCTCGGCGCACGCCTTCCAGGCCTCGATCGAGGAGTTGGTTGCCTCGGCTCCAGCCGACATTGATGTCGTTGTGGGGATGGAGGCCCGAGGGTTCATCTTCGCTGCACCTGTCGCCCTTGCCCTGGGCGCCGGATTCGTGCCTGTGCGCAAGCCGGGCAAGTTGCCGGGCGACGTGATCTCCCAGGGCTTCGAGCTTGAATACGGTACGTCTGAGTTGCATGTCCGCCGCGACGCCATCGGCACTGGCGCGCGTGTCCTGGTTGTGGACGATGTCCTGGCGACCGGTGGCACCGTCGGCGCCACCGCAAAACTTCTGGAGCAGTTGGGTGCTGAACTGGTGCACGTCAGCGTCCTGATGGAACTGCGCTCTCTCGGGGGACGGATGCGTTTGCACTCTCTGGGCATCGACAACTGCAGCGCCGTACTGAGCGTCTGAGCGATGGCCAGGCGACGCTCCGGCGGGAACAGGCTCGATGACGAGCGCGGAGGGACGACGTCGCTGGTCAGCATGCCGCGGCTGCGCAAGCACCCGCTGCGGGAGTTGGCCCGTCGAGCAACCATCGCGGCACTGCTGCTGGTGGTCAGCACGCTGGTCGTCTGGGTTGATCGCGGCTCCTACATAGACAACACGGCGGCCGACGGGGTCAGCCTCATTGACGCGCTGTACTACTCGACGGTCACCATCACCACGACGGGCTACGGTGACATCACGCCGCTCGCCCCCCACGCCCGGCTCATCAACGCCATCGTGATCACCCCCATGAGGATCGCCTTCCTCGTGCTGTTGGTCGGCACCACCATCGAGGTCCTCGCCAACGAGGGCAGCCGTATCGTCCGCGACTTGCGGTGGAGGAGAAGAATGCGCAACCACGTCGTCGTCATCGGATACGGCACCAAGGGCCGAAGCGCCGTCAACACCATGCGTCGGCACGGGCAGGCGGCCGAGAAGATCGTGGTGGTGGACCACAACGCCATGGCCGTCAATGACGCCAACCTCGACGGCATCGCCGCCTTCCAGGGCGATGCAGGGCGACGTGACCTCTTGCGCAGGGCCGAGATCAGCAAGGCCAAGGAAGTGGTCATCTGCCTCGACCGCGACGATGCAGCCATCCTGACCACCCTCATGGTGCGACAGCTCAATCCCCAGGCCGGCGTCACCGTCTCGGTCCGGGAACATGAGAACGTGCCGCTTGTGAAGCAGTCGGGCGCCACGTCCGTTGTGACGAGCTCTGACACAGTGGGTCGGCTCATGGGGCTGTCCGCCATCGGTCCTGAGCTGGGCGCCATCATTCAGGACCTGCTGACGAGTGGGACCGGTCTGGAGGTCACGCAACGCCAGGCGAGACCCGACGAAGTGGGTGCCAATCCCAGCGGCATCGGCAACGAGCGGGTCATCGGTCTGGTGCGCAACGGGACTCTGCGTCGGTTCTATGACTCAACCGCCGCCCGCATCGAATCCGGTGACCAGCTGATCGTGGTGCGAAAGTCGACCAACACCGTCGAGGGTCTGAGGGATCTCGACGACTGAGCCTCGCGATGCTGGGTAGACTCGGTGGCTGACCCAGGTCAGGGAAACGATGGAGGTGCGTCATGGTTGAAGAACCGGCAGATCGCGCTTCCGCGCCCACTCCGGGCGTTCTCCAGCGCGTCTCCACGGGCCCGGAGCAGCCTCGGCTCCGCATGCGGCAGCGATTGGCGCGGCTCGGCGCGGTCCGTCCCAAGGTGGCCGTCCTCGATCCGCTGTTCAAGATCGTGCGCAGCAATCACCCCAAGGCCAATCTGGATCTGATCGAGCGCGCGTATCGCACCGCTGAGCATTACCACGATGGACAGAAGCGCAAATCCGGGGATCCCTACATCACCCACCCGCTCGCAGTGGCCACCATCCTCGCGGAACTAGGCATGACGGAACCGGTCATCGTGGCGGCCCTGCTGCACGACACCGTCGAGGACACTCCGTACTCCATGGAACTGCTGCGGGCCGACTTCTCCGACGAGGTGGCCCAGATGGTGGACGGCGTCACCAAGCTGGACAAGGTCACCTACGGGGAGACGGCCAAGGCCGAGACCATCCGCAAGATGATCATGGCCACCAGCGAGGAGGTGCGGGTACTCGTGATCAAGCTGGCGGACCGGCTGCACAACATGCGCACGCTGGGCTTTCTCCGTGATGAGAAGCGGGTGCGCATCGCCACCGAGACCCTGAACATTTTCGCGCCGTTGGCCCACCGGTTGGGCATGAACACCATCAAGTGGGAGCTGGAGGACCTGTCGTTCGCGGTCATCGAACCGAAGGTCTACGGCGAGATCGTGGAGATGGTGAGCGCCCAGGCCCCGAGCCGCGAACGCTACCTGCGGGAAGTCATTGCACAGCTTCAGGCATTGATGGCCGAGAACAAGATCAAGGCCACCATCTACGGTCGGCCCAAGCATTACTACTCGATCTACCAGAAGATGATGGTGCGGGGTCGTGATTTCTCCGACATCTTCGACCTCACCGGGCTGCGTATCCTCGTGGACGACGTGAAGGACTGCTATGCGGTCCTCGGTGTCGCCCACAGCGCCTGGAAGCCCATTCCTGGACGTTTCAAGGACTTCATCGCCAACCCCAAGTTCAACATGTACCAGTCGCTGCACACCACGGTGCTGGGCGCCAACAATGAGCCGGTCGAGTTCCAGATCCGAACCCATGAGATGCACCGCCGGGCCGAGTACGGCGTCGCTGCCCACTGGAAGTACAAGGAGAACCTCCGGGAGGGAGTGACGCCGGAGGAAGCCGGGCTCCGCGCAATGCATCAGTTGGGCGTCATGAGCAAGGAGACCGAGGATCCGGGTGAGTTCCTGGACTCGATCCTCTTCGAGATCAACTCCGACGAGATCTACGTCTTCACGCCCAAGGGCGAGGTCATGGCGCTCCCCGTCGGCGCTACGCCGGTGGACTTCGCCTTTGCCGTGCACGCTGAGGTGGGCTTCTCGTGCATC
>CBDTVQ010000149.1:0-5425 GCA_965364045.1 uncultured Tessaracoccus sp.
AGGGCGGTTACCAGGGAGCGCGTGGCGGCTCGGGCGATCGTCGCGAAGGCGGTTACCAGGGACGCTCCGATGATCGACGTGGCTCGGGTGAAGGCGGCTACCGCGGACCTGGGCGGCCCTATGTAGGGGATGGCGGGAACGAGCGTACTTTCCGGGATGCCGATGAGGTGCGTGTACCGAAGCCTGGAACAGCTGCTGCGGCGGACGAACCGGCCACTCCCGAGAATTTCGACGAGAAGTCCTTGCCGTTCCCTGTCCGCGCCGAGATGAAGGGGCTGCCCAAGGAACTTGCCAACACAGTGGGGGCCCACATCTTCGCTGCAGGTGAACTCATCGACATTGACCCGGAGTTGGCCTACAAACACGCCGAGGCTGCGCGTCGCCGCGCTGGTCGGCTGCCCGTGGTTCGCGAAGCAGCGGCCGAAACCGCCTATGCTGCCGGCCATTTCGATGTGGCTCTACGCGAGTACCGTGCGATCCGTCGCATGAGCGGCGGCGATGAACTCATCCCGGTGATTGCTGATTGTGAGCGCGCGCTGGGCAAACCACGTGAAGCCCTTGAAACATTGGCCAGCATCAAGCCCCAGGACGCGGTTCTGAAGGCCGAATGCCTCCTGGTGGAAGCGGGCGCTCGTGACGACCTCGGTCAGCGCGACGAAGCCCTGCGCATTCTGAAGGCAGCCATCTCCGGCCGACTCGGATCGAAAGAATCGCAGGCTCGCCTGCGGTACGCCTACGCCAATCTCCTGGAAGAGGGCGGGGACACCGAGCCCGCACTGCACTGGTTCAACGACGCCTCGGAGCTTGACGTGTCCGGTGATCTTGACACTGCGGATCGGATCGCAAACTTGGAAGGGGTGACCCTCCCAGACAGCATGGAACTTGAGCCTGAAGAGCCGGAGGATACCGCGGAGCGTGAGGAAGCGTCCTTCTCCGATGAGATCATCGACGGCGGCACTCCTTCTGACAATGAGCACGCCTCCACCATGGACACGAGTCACGAAAACTCGGAGGACTTCGCAGCCTCAGAAGATGTACTCGTGGACGCAGAGGACTCGGAGGACTTCGAAGCCTCAGAAGATGTGCAAGTGGACGTTGACGACTCGGAAGACGTGCAAGAGGCCTCGGAGGTCTCAGATGTGCAACATGCTGAAGGTCGCGCGGAGGATTCAGAGTGACGCGGCTGGTTGATGCATACGACGCCGCACTCTTTGATCTGGACGGCGTCATCTATCTCGGACCAGTGGTGATTGACGGTGTGGCGGAGGCCTTGTCCGAGCTGCGTTCAACTGGTGTGCACATCGGTTTCGTCACCAACAACGCTGCCCGTACTCCGGCCACAGTCGCTGCGCACCTCGAGGACCTGGGCATCACGGCCACAACCAGCGATGTGGTGAACAGCACCCAGGCAACCGTGCGGATGCTGCAGGCGGACCTCCCTGCAGGCACCCGCATTCTGGTTGTCGGTACCGATGCCCTGGCTGACCAGCTTCGCGAGGGCGGGTTCGAACCAGTTCGCTCACTGGAAGATAATCCAGTGGCCGTCGTTCAGGGTTACCACCCTGAACAGGAATGGCATCAGCTGGAACTCGGCGCCATTGCCATTCAGAATGGTGCCCACTGGTACGCCACCAATCCGGACATGACGCGGCCCACAGAACGTGGCATTCTGCCTGGCTGTGGCGCCCAGCTTGCAGTCGTTCGAGCATGTGTGAACGTTGACCCCAAGGTAGCGGGCAAACCGTTCCGCCCCCTGCTCGATGAGACGGTTCTGCGGCTCGGCGCCAATCATCCCATTTTCGTTGGGGACAGACTCGACACGGACATCATGGGCGCCAATGCTGTGGGTATGGATTCCCTGTTCGTCTTCACCGGTGCCCACGGCAAGAAGGATCTCCTCGACGCCGAGCCCATTGCCCGTCCCACCCACATTGGATGGGACGTTGCCGCACTGCTGCACCCTGCACAGGCCGTGGAGGTACTGGACAACGGTGGTCGCGTCCACTGTGGCCAACAGGTCGTCCAGCTGAAGGATGATGAAGCCTCCCTCATCACAGAGCCAGGGGACACCGAGGCCCAACTCGATGCCCTCCGGGCCCTCCTCCACGCCGCATGGGAGCTCCACGCCGAAGCAGGGGACGTCCTCTCCCAACTTGATCTCATTCCATGAGCTCCGGGCCCATGGCCGGCATCCCCTCCCCGGGCACCGCAGCGCCCTCCGGAGTGCGCCGGCAACAGGCGGTCCAGGATGCGATGTCGTCGGTGGAGTCAATCAGCGAACTGGCCGTCGCGGAGCAGTTGCAACGGCTGGATGAGGCGCAGCAAGTGTTGGCGGCAGTGCTCCAGAAATCGTCCGACATCCCGCAGCCCGGGATCCCCGGCGTGGCACCCCGGACGTGAGACTGGACGTTGCGCTCGTGGCACAAGGCCTGGCTCGGTCGAGGAATCAGGCCGCTTCAATTGTGCGGCGGGGTGGCGTCAGCGTTGACGGCGCCGAAATCCGCAAGGTTTCCCATCCTGTGGACGAGCATTCCGTCATCGAGACACGCGATGATCCCTGGGTGTCCAGGGCCGCCCACAAACTGTTGGGCGCCCTGGATGCGTCGGGCACCACTGTTCCGCAACGAGTACTGGATGCGGGTGCGAGCACGGGCGGGTTCACGGCTGTCTGTCTGGACCGTGGGGCGCGACGGGTCTATTCCGTTGATGTGGGCCATGGCCAACTCGCCCCCGAACTGCGGAGTGATCCGAGGGTCGTCGTTCGGGAAGGGCTCAACCTCCGTGCGCTCCGATTGGACGATCTTGACGGAGAACGGGTTGAGCTCGTGGTGGCGGATGTCTCGTTCATATCTCTGGCGCTCCTGCTGGAGCCGATGCTGGGCGTCCTGACTGATGACGGGACGGCTTTGTTGCTGGTCAAGCCCCAGTTTGAGGTGGGTCGTCAGCTTCTCGGTGCGGGCGGCGTGGTCAGGGATCCCGCTCTTCGGCAGTCTGCGGTGGATGGTGTGGTGGCGGCTGCAGCCCGTCTGGGTTGGGCCTGCGGCTGGCAGGGGGAGAGCAGCCTGCCGGGGGCAGCGGGCAACGTCGAGTTCTTCGTCTCCCTGACTAGATAGGCTGGGAGCCGTGGAGACCCGAAGCGTTGCCGTCCTGGTGCACCCCGAGCGTGCAGAAGCACTGACCGCCGCGGTGCAGTTCATCGAACACATGCAGCGCGCGGGCTTTCAGATCCTCACGTTCCCCGATGATGTTCGACGAATGCGTGGAGCCGTACCCGATGCGAGGATTGAGCCTCTGGGGGATCGGGCCCCGGAACTGGCTGTCGTGTTCGGCGGCGATGGCACCATGCTGCGAGCTGCCGAATGGGGGCAACCCCTGGCGGTACCACTGCTCGGCGTGAACCTTGGACACGTCGGTTTCCTTGCAGAATTGGAAACCTCGGACGTCCACTCCCTTCACCAGGCCGTCATCTCGCGCCAGTACCAGGTGGAGGAACGGATCGTCCTCAAGGTACAGGTCTTCGAAACCGACGGCGCCCTGAAGTGGGAGTCCTTCGCCGTCAACGAGGTCTCGCTCGAGAAGCTTGCCCGCGAACGCATGTTGAACGTTCTGGTGAGCGTGGACCAGATGCCGCTGTCGCGATGGGGTTGCGACGGCGTTCTCGTGTCCACCCCGTCCGGCTCCACCGCCTACGCCTTCAGCGCAGGAGGGCCCATCATCTGGCCAGCCGTGCAGGCCATGCTGCTCGTGCCGTTGTCTGCGCATGCCCTGTTCAATCGCCCCATGGTGCTCGCGCCGTCGTCGGAGGTTCAGTTGGATCTGAGCGAGGACGACACGAAGGGCGTCATCTGGTGTGATGGCCGGCGCACAGTGGAGGTGGTGTGTGGTGACATCGTGCTCGTGACCACCGATGACAGCCCTCTGCGCATCGCGCGACTCTCCGAGCAGCCCTTCACCACACGACTTGTGAAAAAGTTCGATCTCCCCGTGGAGGGATGGCGGAAGCGAACGGGGACCTCCGATGCTGATTGAGCTCCGGCTCGCCGGCTTCGGAGTGGTGGACGAAGCCTCCCTGCACCTTGGCCCCGGGCTGACTGCCCTGACGGGTGAAACAGGCGCGGGCAAGACGATGATTGTCGCCGGGCTGGGACAACTGCTCGGTGCCCGGGGTGACGCGGGAATTGTGCGACGTGGGAGTGACCGTGCACTGGTGGAGGGTCGCTGGCAGGTACCTTCCGCGATCGTGCACCGCGTGGAGGAGATGGGCGGCGACGTCGACAACACTGACGAACTGGTGACGCTCCGACGAGTCAGTGCACAGGGTAGATCCAAGGCCATCGTCGGAGGAAGCCAGGTGCCGGTGTCGACGCTCGCCGAAGTGCTGGACGAGTTGGCCACCATTCACGGACAGTCCGAGCAGCACAGGTTGTCCACACCCGAGCGTCAGCGCGAGATCCTCGATGCCTGGGCGCAGCCCTCCCGTCTTGCGGAGTATCGGCGCGACTGGTCGGAGCGACGCTCGGCCCGGGCTGAACTCACAGACCTGGTGGAGCGCGCCATGGCCCGCACGCGTGAGATCGACATGCTGCGGTTCGGTGTGGAGGAGATCAACGCCGTCGCTCCGGAGCCGGGGGAGGACGAGGCGCTCTCGACCGAAGCCAGCCGCCTGATGGATGCCGACGACCTGCGCTTGCTCGCAGGTGCTGTGCAGAGCGCCCTCAGCGGCGACGAGGACGATTTTGATGTGCCAAGCGCAGTTGGTCTGTTGGGGGAGGCACGCAAGGCGCTGGCGACGCTTGCGGGCAAGGACAGGCTCGCGGGCGAGCTCTCGACACGTGCGCAAGAGGCGCAGTACCTGTTGGATGACATCGCAGCGTCCGTGGCAAGCTACTCGGCCGATCTCGTGGCTGATCCCGCCAGGCTGGAGGCAGTGGGTCAACGGCGTGCTCAGCTCGCCGGGCTGATGCGCAAGTACGGTCCAGGGCTCGACGACGTCCTTGTGTGGGCGCAGGAGGCTGGCAGGAGTCTGTTGCGACTGGAGGGCTCGGATGAGCGCATCGACGCCCTGCGGGCACGTGTCGCAGAGCTGAACTCCAGTATCGAGAGTGCTGCTGCGGAGATCTCCGCTGATCGTCAAAAGGCTTCGGACCAGCTGTCCGGGCTGGTGGAATCCGAGTTGGCGGCGTTGGCAATGCCCCACGCCCATCTCGTATTCGAGGTGAGTTCCACCGAGCAGGGCCCCCACGGTGCGGACCGCATAGAGCTCATGTTCACGGCCAACCCCGGCAGTGCTCCGGCACCATTGGGAAAGGTGGCTTCCGGCGGAGAATTGTCACGCGTGCGGCTGGCACTGGAAGTGGTGCTGGCAGGGGAGTCTTCGGACCACACGTTCGTTTTCGACGAGGTGGACGCCGGCGTTGGTGGCGCC
>CBDTVQ010000150.1:0-5406 GCA_965364045.1 uncultured Tessaracoccus sp.
GACGGCCATTCCGTCGTTGAGGACGAGATGCTGATCCAGGTCTCGGACCAGGCCGTGCCACCCATCGCGCATGGCGACTTTGTGACGGTTGGCGTGGGCAGGACCGTCATCATCCAACCGCTGGTCAACGATGTCGGTGACCGCCTCTCACTGACGGAGGTGGAGAAGGAACCGGACTGTGAATGCACTGTCGTGCCGGACTACCGGGAGCAGCAGTTCTCCTTCAACGCGAGGACTCCCGGCGTCCACTACGTGACCTACAAGGTCAGCAACGGTCCGGTCGCGATGGGGCTCGTCAGGGTCGACGTGCTTCCCCAGTCCTCGGAGAGTCCGCCTGTGGCAGCTCTGGACGTGGCGCTGCTCCCGCCGGGGGGTTCGGTGACGATCGACCCCCTGCTGAACGACACGGATCTGGACGGTGATGTGCTCGTTGTCCAGTCGGTCACTTCGGCACCGGGCCTGCAGGTGGTGATGGCGCGTCGCCACCTCGTGACCATCACGGCGCCGCGCACACCGAAGACGCCGGTTACCCTGACCTACAGGCTGAGTGATGGCCAATTCTCCGTGTTTGGCACCATCGTCGTCATCCCCACAAAGTCCACCGGATCCTCGGAACCCCAGGCACTCGACGACGAGGTGCGGATTCGAGCGGGTGCCACCCAGAGCATTGACGTGCTGCACAACGACATGTCCCCCGAAGGGCTGGAGATGGAGTTGGAGGAGCTGGTGGACAACCCGCTGGGGAGCCGGGCATGGATTGATCGGAATCGCCTGCGCATCTCGGTGCCCGCCGGTACGCGATCCAGCAGCATCACCCTGATTTATCAGTTGCGGGACAGTTCGCGTCGTGTTGCCTCTGCCAGGGTCAGGATCACCGTGGTCTCCGACGACGCCCAGAACGTGGCCCCCGTGCCGCCTCCGCTGGAGGAGCGGGTTCTCGCCAACACCGTCACCAAGCTGATCGTGGACACCAACGGCATCGATCCCAATGGCGATTCCGTGCGGCTGATGGGCCTCGGGTCGGCACCGCGACTGGGGCGCGTCATGGCTGTGGGCGATGGATGGCTCACCTACGAGGCGTATGAGGGCTCGGAGGGCACGGATGTCTTCTCCTACCGGGTGATCGATTCTTTGGGTGCTGTCGGGGAGGGGGAGATCAGGGTGGGCGTCGCCCCCGCCGGGCCCGAGAACTCCACGCCCGTGGGAGTCACGGACGAGATCCTGGTTCGCCCGGGGAGCCACGTACAGGTGGCAGCACTGCGCAATGACGTGGACGTCGACGGGGATGGCATCAGGTACGTCACCCGTGATTCCGCCGGGAGCGATGTCGCGGAAATTGACGGCGTGGAAGCAGTGACACTGATCGAGAATCGGGACCTCTCCTTCACGGCGCCCATGGAGACGGGCATTCATGTCGGCACATACTGGATCGAGGATCTGCGAGGGGCCCAAGGATCGGGAGAACTGCAGGTGCGCGTCGAGGAGGATGCGCCGCTGCTGCCCCCCGAAACCCGCGATGATGTGGTGCCGTTGTCCGCACTGGAGGGACAGGACTGGGTGGAGGTGGATGTCACAGCCAACGATCTCGACCCGGACGGCCGCCTCGCCGACCTGCGGGTGGAGGTTCCTGCATACGGTGCCGCCCAAGATGAGGGGGCCTATGCATCCGAAGATGGGCGATTCGTCACCGTTCCAGTGCGGGAGCGGATGCAGGAGATCCGCTACGAGATCGTGGACGGGGATGGACTGCGCGCCACCGGTCTGGTGCTGGTGCCCGGGCGCAACAATGTGATCCCGACGCTGGTTGACCCCCGGATGGAGCTCAGGGCGGTGGCGGGGCAGGTGACGAGCCTCGACATCGGTGAGCTCGTGCGGGGCACGGCTGGTCACACGGTGAGGTTGACGTCCGTGGAGGAGGTCGCCGCCACGCATGGTCAGGCGCTCCCGAGCGCGATGCGCATCGATTACACGCCAGACATCGATCATGTGGGACCAGCCTCGGTGGTGTTCGAGGTCTCCGATGTGGTCAGCGATCCCGGTGCAGAGGCTGCTTCGGCGTTCATCTCGGTCCCCATCACAGTTGTGCCACCGCCCAACCTGCCCGACGGTGACGAGGGAAAGGACAAAGAACCTGTGTACGCCGCCCCCGAACTCATCGGGGGTCTGACACCGACACTGCAGGTTGGGCCGGGCGAAGGCGATGCCCGGCTCGATCTCAGACCGTTGTTTCGTGACGCGGATGGCGATGAGTTCTTCTTCGAGATCTCACCAACCGCGGCGGGCAGCAAAGCCATCGAATGGAGAACCTCGAGCGATTCGGCGTTGGTGCTGGCCCACACCGCAGCCAGCACGGCCGTCGGGAGCACCGCCGTGCTGAACGCCGTCGTGGTGGACACGCGGGAGGGGCGCACACCTTTCCAGATTCGGCTCGACGTCATTTCCTCCACTCGCCCACTGGCCACAACCGTGACCGACGTGGTGGAGGCCAAGGCAGGCAAGGAATCGCTGGTGGCGGTGCTGTCCAACGACAGATCGAACCTGCTCAATGACACATCGTTGACCCTGCTGGAGGCGTCCATCGTCAACGGCGCCGGCAGCATTGCTGTGGCTGATGACGTTGTCAGGATCACCCCCACCGCCAATTTCGCGGGGACGATGACTGCCCGCTACACGATCGTGGACGGCACCGGCGACCCGGACAGACGAGTGGACGGCACGATCCAGTTGACGGTCAAGGACCGACCCGGCAGACCGGGTGCCCCCCGCAACCCCTCCATCGGTAATGGGACCGTGTCGTTCACCTACACTCCCGGTCCCGCGAATGGCTTCGAGATCACCACACGGGCTGCCTCTGCCATCAATGCCGCGGGCGCCGTGGTGGGGGAGGCCCTGTGCACGAGCACCACCTGCACCGTGACGAACCTTCCGAACGGGCTGCCCTACCGATTCCAGGTGGTGGAGACCAACGAGGCGGGAATCTCTGACCCGTCCCCCCTGTCAGCTCCCTGGACCCCGGACGTGAAACCGAGTGCGCCGACGATCCCAACGGTCGAGTTTGCTGACAGGGCTTTGAAGATTTCTTGGCGACCCCCGACCTGGCAGGACCCATCCAATCCGGGCAGTCCCGTCGACCGCTACACCGTGGCACTCCTCGACGGAGCAGGCAACCAGGTGGGGATCAGGGAGAATCTGGGTGCGGGATCAACCTCGCTGACGTGGGACGGCCTGAGCAACGGCACCCGCTACCGGGTCCGTGTGCTGGCGGGCAACGAGGCAGGGGATTCCCCCTACTCCGAGATGTCCGCCGTGGAATGGCCGGCCGGTCCACCTCTCGCCTCCGCCAGCGTCAGCGCCACCGCGACCCAGAACACCCTCGGGGGCGCATTCGAGGTCGCATGGGCAGCGGCCGGCACCAACGACAACGGTGATCCGATCACCGCGTTCATCGTCACACCGGTCACCCAGCAGGCCGTCCAGGCAACGCTCGCCCGGACTGTTCCGGCCTCGGGCCAGGCCACCCAGAGCGTGCTGCTCGAGGGTCTTGGCCAGAAGGCGTACCGGTTCCGCGTGGAGGCGGTCAACAAGGCTGGTCGCGGGGCGGCGGCCGTCACGGCCGATTGGAAGACGGCATGGGAACTGCCCACGATCGAGAGCTTCTCTGCGGTGGCCGGCGACGGTGAGATCCAGATGAGCGTCCGCACGAATTTCCAGGATCGAGCGGCAGCCAATCCTCGGCTTCAGTACCGCATGGACGACGGTGATTGGCGCCCATATCCCACGGATGGCAGAGCAACAGGTTTGAGAAACGGGCAGGTCCTGGGGCTTTCGGTGCGGCTGCTTGTCGACGGTGATCGGGCCTCGGCGCCCAGCGCGGTCATCAGCCGCATGCCACGCTCGGCGAAGCCTGCATGGGGCACCATCAGCGAGTCCGGTCTGGCCTTCAGGGGATTGGCCGATGGAGAGGCCCAGGTGTACGTGCCACTCCAGAAACCTGCCACGCTGCTCGCCTCGGGCGGCTGGGAACCGTCCGGATACTGGTCCTCCTGCGGTGGTGATGTCTCGTGCGACCCGCAGGGACGCAGCGCCAGCGATGGGTTCCTTGTCTCCAGCAAGTCGCTGCTCACGGACCGCGGAACCGCCACCATCACTTTCGGCCACTATGAGAGTGATCAGACCTCCTCCACAACCGTGGCACTGACTGCCCCGTTCACCGGCTCCTGGGATGCGACCACCGGGAAACTGGATGTGCAACTCAACTATGTTCGCAACGCTTCCTGTCGTGTGACAGGCGTCGGTGTGAATGGTGACGGCGTGAACATCGAGCAGCGCCAAGGCGGCGGCACATCACTGGGCATCAACATGGTGGTGGCTGCACCTGCGGATGGAGCGCCGTTGCCGTCCCGGGTGACCGCCACATGTAGCTTCGGCACCAGTTCTTCTGCCAGCCTTGTGCTGGGCGGATGAGCCCCGCGGATCCACCGAGCCAGGAAGCAGACGTCAAGTGAACCCGGAACAGGCACGCTGGTACAGCGAGACCTTCAACAGTCTCGTGAAATCAGTCGAACGCTCAATCCTCGGCAAGACCGAGGCACTCAGACTGGCGTGGACATGCATGCTCGCCGAGGGGCACCTGCTCCTGGAGGACTTTCCTGGAACGGGCAAGACGACGCTGGCACGAGCGATGGCGCAGACGGTGCAAGGCACCAACAGCCGAATTCAGTTCACGCCGGACCTGTTGCCCTCCGACGTGACCGGCGTCACGATCTATGACCAGAAGACAGCGGAGTTCGAGTTCCACCAGGGCCCCATCTTCGCTTCCATCGTGCTTGCAGACGAGATCAACCGGGCCTCTCCCAAGACTCAGTCCGCACTGTTGGAAGTGATGGAGGAGAGCCGCGTCACCGTGGACTCCGTGTCCTACGAGGTGGGCACCCCGTTCATGGTGATTGCCACCCAGAACCCCATCGAACAGGCAGGCACCTACCGGCTGCCGGAGGCGCAACTGGACCGCTTCCTGATGAAGACCACCCTGGGATATCCGGATCATGAAGCCACCCTGCGCATCCTCGCGACGGGCGGTTCCCGGCCACGATCCACCGCGCTGCCGGCCATCATCACCACCGCTCAGGTGGCGGAGCTGGCGCAACTGGCTGGCTCTGTCCACATCGAGGCGTCCGTCTTTGACTACATTGCGCGCCTCGTGGAAGCCACGCGCAACGCCCGGGATGTCCGGCTGGGTTCCTCGGTGCGTGGCGCGCTGGCGCTTGTGCGCACCTCCAGGGTGTGGGCCGCGTCCCAGGGCAGGCATTTCGTGGTGCCTGACGACGTCAAGATGCTTGCCATCCCGTGCCTCGCACATCGGCTCATCCTGGATCCAGAAGCGGAGTTCGACGGTGTCCTCGCCGT
>CBDTVQ010000151.1:0-5390 GCA_965364045.1 uncultured Tessaracoccus sp.
AATGGGTTGAGGGTTCGAGTCCCTCGCGGTGTACAACATAGAAAGATCCCCGGCCTTGGCCGGGGATCTTTTCTGTATCAACACCAGGGGCAACCGGTCATCGACCCTCAGGCCCCTCGTCCGGCCGCCCCCACTCCAGCAGAGCCACCGGGCGGCAGCGTTCGGCTTTGACGGAAAAAGGTCCAGGACGTCGCCTTCGTTGCGAAGCGTGTTTCCTATTCGCCGACGCTCATGATGGCCTTGCGTGCCTTGTCGCCGAGGCTCCGGTTCCGCGCATGGGAGATGGACTTCAGGGTGATCACGAACGCCACCACACCCAGCACCGCCCCGCCGATGACCATCAGCCGGTCAGTGCGCCAACCATTCTCATCCTTGACGGTTGCCTTCGCGGCCTCGAACTCGGAGGCGGCGAAACTCTTGGCGCTGTCCACTCCACGCTTGGCGATGTTCTTGGGACTCACTTCTTCCACGAGCTCACTCACCGATTCCGCCATCTGCGCCCGGTTGCGGGCGAGATCGGCGCGGATCTCGGAGACGCTGCGTGCCTTGTTCTTGGCCATCAAAACTCCTTCAGTCTGAACGATCGTTAGCCTAGCCCTAGGATGGCGTCATGACTGCGCGCTTGAGCCAAGGATCCCCCGCCCCGGACTTCACGCTCCCTGACTCGGACGGGCAGGACGTCTCGTTGACGGACTATGCGGGGGCGTCTGTGATCCTCTATTTCTACCCGGCAGCGATGACACCTGGCTGCACCACACAAGCCGTCGATTTCACTGCTGCAGCGGAACACTTCAGCGAAGCCGACTACAACGTGCTGGGCGCCTCCCCCGATTCAGTGGACCGCCTCTCCCGTTTCAAGGAGAAGTCAGACCTCACCATCCCCCTGCTCTCGGACGAGGACAAGTCCGTGATGAACGCCTATGGCGCCTACGGCATGAAGAAGCTGTACGGCAAGGAGATCGAGGGCGTCCTGCGCTCCACGTTCGTCATTGACGTCGACGACGCGGGCGTCGGCACGGTGCGCGTTGCCCAGTACAACGTCAAGGCCACCGGGCACGTCGCAAAGTTGCGCCGTGAGCTGGGAGTCTGACGCGGTCCCCCACGGGCCGCGCCGCTACACCACGATCAATGCTCGTGTCGGCCGAGGGGCGGACACGGAGCTGCAGATCAAGCGCTCGCGATTCCTGACGCGACTTCGTCGTGTCACGTCGGAAGCGGAAGTCAGAGCCGTCGTCGAGGACAGACGGCGCACACACTTCGATGCCAGGCACCATTGCAGCGCCTTCATCCTCGGTCCGGACGCCCGGACGGCCCGCTCCTCTGACGACGGCGAACCTGCTGGCACCGCGGGCGCCCCGATGCTGCACGTCCTGCAGCAGAACCACCTGATCGACGTCGTGGCGGTGGTCACCCGGTACTTCGGCGGGATCAAGCTGGGTGCCGGTGGATTGGTGCGGGCCTATTCCGACGCCGTGGCGCAGGCCGTGTCCGCCATCGGAACGCGCGACGTGGCACTGTCAGCCCTCCTGCGAGTGGACGTCCCCATGGCCGAGGCGGGAGCGGTCGAGGCCCATCTCCGCTCCCTCATCCTTCCCAGTGGCGCACCCGTGCTTGTGGACGCCGTCGAATGGACGAACGAGGCAAGGATCAACGTCAGCGTGCTGGACGGCGCCCAGGACGAACTGGCGACAGCACTGGCCTCCATGTCAGGCGGCACGCTCGTGGCCGTCCCCACGGGTCAGAGATGGGTTGACGTCCCTGCTTGAACACGGGGGAGGTCAGTCCTCCTGCTCGTCCCCGTGATTGTTCTCCTCCTCCATACCGCTGGGGGCATCGTGCTCTGCACGGCGATCACGCTCGATCCAGGCCGGCGTGACCGATCCAACCCTCTTGGGCAACTTCGCTGACTTCCGCGCAGGGGCCAACTGGCGCGGTGAACCGGCCAGGGCGGATCCCCCGTTGTCCAGACCGGGGAAGGGATCCCGGCCAACCCAGTACCTGAAGCCAGCATTGGCTGCCGCGAGGATCGGAACGGTCAGCAACGCTCCCGTCAGTCCGAGGAGGTACGTGCCCGTCGTCACCCCGAGCAACACCACGAGGGGATGCAGGTTCACGGCCTTGCCCATGAGCAGCGGCTGGAGGACGTTGCTCTCCAACTGCTGCACGGCGATGACGACGATGATCATGATGAGGAACGCCAACGGTCCCTGGAACAGGAGGGCGACGAGAGCAAACATGGCCCCGGAGAGAAATGCACCGAACAGGGGGATGAAGCACAGCAAGAACGTGATGACGATCATCGGGATGACGAAGGGCAGTTGCAACGCGAACGCACCGATGCCGATACCGATGGCGTCGGCCGCGGAGACAATCACCTGGGTCCGGGCCCAGCTACCCAACGTCACCCACGAGCGACGGATGGTTTCCCGAACCTTCGTCCGTGTGGGGTCCTGGAACACCATCAGCATGAACGACGAGATGCGGTCGCCTTCGGCCAACAGGAAGAGCGCCACGATGAGAGCCAGGAACGCACCGATCAGGACCGTGCCGACACTGCTGGTGGCGTTCAAGGCACCTGAGGTCAGCGACGACGTGTTGGCCGAGAGCCAGTCCCGTCCTTGCGTGAAGAGGTCGTTCAGTTGCGACTTGTCGATCCCGAAGGGGCCGTTGGCGAGCCACTCCTCTGCCTTGTCCAGGACTTTTTCGAGACTCTGGCGCACATTGTCCACACCTTGGGCGATCGAGCGCCCGGCGAAGTAGATGGTGCCACCGACCACGGCGATGAGACCCACGACGGTGACTGCGGCTGCGACATGGCGAGGTAAGCGCAGCCTGTGGTTCAGCAGCAGCTGCGCCGGCATCAGCAGGGCGCCGAGAAGGACCCCCACCACGATGGGAATGAGGACCTGTGAAACCATGCCGCCAACCTGGATCAGCACCCACCCCGCTCCGTAGAACAGGACGACGAGGAGCGCGACGCCGCCCGCCACCCTGAAGGCCCTCGGCAGCGGGACCATTGGGGGTTTGCGCTTGGTTGTTGCTGGCATTCGTCATTCTCCTTGAAATACAGGGGGCACCCCCAATAGTGCCTGCCCAGGGTGCCAGTCCTCGCATGCACATGCGTCAGTCGACTCTCCGGGCATCGGCAAGGGGCAGCGTTGCGCCCCGGTACCAACAGCAAGAATGGATGCAGAGGGGTGGCTATCAGGTAGGCGCGCCCAAGACTGAGGAGGGAGAGCGGACGGTACACATCCCGCCAGTCTTCTGAAGAACCTGCTGGAAAACACGGCCCCAAGGCCCGACAGACTCTTGTTTCGTGCACCGCACGGCGGGCAAATGCATTCGTCGGTGTTCGCCCGCGCGTTTGCCAAGGCTGCGTAATCCATCAGGTGCCCCGACGCCACCCCCATGTCCTCCGCCACACCCATGCCTCGTTGGCCGCAAACAAGACCACCTAGCGACAGCCAACCAAGGCGCTTGTTCCCGTCGACCAGGGCATGGTTGCCAACCGACGATTCCAGCAACACGGCAGCCTTGTCATCAAGGCCGGGATACGCATCCCGGCCGAAGACGCTGACGCGCGGGCGGTGAACTGCGGAGTCGAGTAGTCCGGCGTCGCGCACGGGGCCAACTCCGAGGTCCTCCACGAACGACAAGACATCTTCGAGTGTGAGGTACTCGATCACTGGCCCAACCGGTCGAGCAGATTGGCGTAGCGGGCCCGAGCCGCGGTGGACAGTTGCCGCACTTTATCCCCGCGGGGCCTCGGCATCAAACACGCAGCCGTAGACTCCGCAGTATGCTGCAGCGCTTGATCCACTTGGATACAACAGCCATTTCCCAGCACATCAGGATTCCCGCTTTTCTCGTCCTGACAACCGCGGGCCCGCTCGCTGCACCCAGCGCAGGCTGTGCCCTCGCTGTGCCAGGTGTCATCGTGCCATGTCGAAAGGCAGATCCGTCGCGTTCGGAAAGGGTGTAGTGGCAGCCCCCCGAGGGAATGGGCAAGGCGGGGAGTCGTCTCGCCACCAGAGTTTGGAGACCTTGACGGTGATGCCAAGGAGGGCCCTGCTGGCTGCCGGGGCGGCCGTGAGCACGGCGGGCCTGCTCGCTTTGGTGGGTCCTTGGCCGGTGGGCCCGGCATCAGGTCGCAGTGGAGATGCCGCCTTGCTCGCGCGGGCGGAGCCTCACCTGCGCGGACTCAATCGAGTTGCGCTCGCCTACCTCGATGGCGACACAACCAGGTACGCCGGCATCGGCGCCGACGAGCGGACCCTGTTCGGGATCGGCTCCGTGTCCAAGACGTTCTGCGGGGCCGTCCTGATGGACATGGTCATCAAGGAGGAGGTGACGCTCGACGCCACAGTTGGCGACCTGACCGATGCTGCTCAATCGGAGCTGGCCGACGTGACGTTGCGGGAGCTCGCCTCGCACACCTCGGGTCTGCCCGACTTCACCCCAACCGAGACCCGCACCCGCAACCTGTGGTTCGGTCTGCTGCACGCCGACGGGGCACGCCAGGACGCAGTCGACACGGTGACCGACATCCTTGGTCAACGGCTGACGAACCGAGGGAAATACTCCTACTCCACGGCCGGGATCGCCCTGCTCGCCCACCTCCTGGCGCGCCGAGCGGGAACGACCTACCAGGAACTCCTGAACGAGCGGATCCTCACGCCGCTTGACCTGACAGGTACCTCCCTTCCCGTGACCCGGGCCGGCCTACCTCTCGGGTGGGAGAAGGGATTACTCGGCGGCCGTCCCGCTGAGCCGTGGACTCTGAACGGATTGGCACCCGGCGGCGGCATGTGGTCCACCTGCGCGGACCTCGCCACGTGGACGCGCCTGACTCGGGACGGGCGCCAGCCTGGGGCGGCTGGGCTGGAGCCGGTGGCACCCTCACCTCTCCTGCCGTGGATGCCCAAAGCGAGGATCGCCATCACCTGGGTTCTCGCCACGACGCCCGGAGGAGAGGACCTCATCTTCCACAACGGACTCACCGGCTCCCACCACTCCTTCGTCGGCTACTGTCCCCGAACCGGACGCGGACTGGCCTACCTCGTCAACTCCGTGCCCACCGGGGCACAGTTGCTGATGCTGCAGGGCGACCTCGTCACGACCCTCCTCGACGAAGGGGCCTAGCCATGAGTGACACCGTTGTACTGGTCCTCACCGGCCTGCTCGCCCTCGGCGTCCTTGTGTGGACGGTGTGGGGCATCTGGCGTATCGCCTGGCGCACACCCTCCCGCCAAGGTGCCTTGATGAATGTGCTCGGCAGCATTGCCGGGACGGCGCTACTGGGCGTGGTGCTTCCGGCCCTTCTGATGGGGGCTCTAGACCCCTTTCTGATTTGGCTCGTCTACGCCGCGCTCACCGTGGCGGCCGCCGCC
>CBDTVQ010000152.1:0-5342 GCA_965364045.1 uncultured Tessaracoccus sp.
TGGTATGCATGATTGATCTCCTTTAAAAGGAGGTGCACTTCCAGTTCCTCGACTCATCGAGGAACAACACCCCGCGATGTGCAAGTGAGATGGAGCCGGGCCGGATTTCCCGACCACCTCCCCCGACCAGCGCTGCCATGGTGGAGCTGTGGTGCGGATCCGAGTACGGAGGACGCACCACCAGCCCGGACTCCAGTTCCTGCCCCGCAAGGGAGTGCAGCGCTGAAACCTCGATGGCATCCTCGTGCCCGAGGTCGGGGAGGATCGACGGCAGCCGGGACGCCAGCATGGTCTTGCCCACTCCCGGCGCCCCATGGAGGTACACATGGTGACGGCCGGCAGCGGCCACCTCCATGGCCCACTTCCCGTCGCTGTGGCCTTGAACGTCTGCGAAATCCGCGGGTTCCCTGACCTCGTCCACAGTGATCTCTGACTCCTCCTGTGAGGGATGGACCGGCCTGCCGTGCAGAAGGTTCACCACCTCGTGGAGGTCTCCAACGGCCCACACTGTGAGCCCGGGTACAAGCGCCGCCTCGCGCGCCTGGCCCTTTGGGACGAAGACCCGCTCATATCCTGCTCGCGATGCTGCCAGCATGGCGGGCAGGATGCCGCGTACCTTGCGGACCTTCCCATCGAGTCCCAATTCTCCGAAGAACATGGTGGAGTTGACCATGTCAGCAGGCACCTCCTCCATGGCGGCGAGGATGGCCGCAGCGATGGCGAGGTCATAATGTGAGCCATTCTTCGGCAGGCTCGCTGGGGCCAGATTGATCGTCAGAATCTGTGGGGGAAATGCGTAGCCAGCACCACTGATGGCTGCTCGCACCCGCTCACGAGCCTGGTACAACGCGGAGTCAGGCAGCCCAACCAAGGTGATCTTCGGCAACCCCGGACCCGTGGCAACCTCCACCTGCACCACGGCTCCCTCCAATCCAGACAGGGCAACGGACCACGCCGTTGCGATCCTCATCATCCGATCCCCCGCACGTGGGTCAACTCTGGCTTGCAGCCCCGCAGAATCAGGACACCGACGGCGTCGACCCTGATGGTGGGCGCCCGCGTCTTCGAGTTTCGCAACCACAGGGTTGCCAACTCCCGTAGTTTCGTCAGCTTGCGCCAGGTGATGGCCTCGATGGGCTGGCCAAAAGCGACACTGGAGCGGCTCTTGACCTCCACAAACACCAATGTCTGCCCGTCCCCGTCCCACGCGACGATGTCCAACTCCCCTGCCGGACATCGCCAGTTCCGCTCGATGATCCGCCATCCCTGTGCCTCCAGATGCGCGGCGGCGATCTCCTCGCCGTCCCTGCCCAGGGCCGCAGCCCTGCTGTTGATAGCCATACGGCTTCCACCTCCACCTGACACTGTGGTCAGTTCAGCCAGCGGATCACCCTTATTCCACAGGGCAAGTCATCCGCAATTTTGCTTCGCCCTGACGATCCGCTGAGCCAGCGTCGCCTCAGGTATGAGCAGGGCGGCGGCGGTCTCCGCGGTGGTCAACCTGCCGACGTGCCGCAGACTGAGTGCACTCTGGCTGTTTCGTGCCAGCGCCGGGTGGCAGCAGAGGAGCATCAGACGCAGCTGTTCGTCGCCCACTTTCGCGCTCATCAACCACCGTGACCACCTCCGGCTCGGCCTCTTGCACAGCGGTGTCCAGCGGCCGGATCCGGAAGAGCTCAACGGCAGCCCGCTGCTCTCTGCGGTGTGCCGCAGATTGACGACGGAGCGAATCAACGGCACGGTTGCGTGCCACCGTGTACAACCAACCGGCAGGGTTCAACGGCTCCTCGCCCCAGCGGAGAGCCTCCACCAAGGCGTCCTGCACCGCATCCGCAGCGATGTCCAGACCGTACCGGGCAGGAAGGAGAGCGAGCACGTGCCCACTCTCCTCGCGTGCCAGCCGGGTGATGGCCTCCGAACGCTCCTCTTTCACATCGGTACGTCTGGCACCATGGGCCGGACCTCAAGACTTCCGGCAGGCAAAGGACAATCCGCCGCAATCTTGAGTGCAGCGTCCAGATCTGGCGACTCCACCAAGTAGTAGCCACCGAGGACTTCCTTGGTTTCGGCAAAGGGGCCGTCCACCACGGCATCAACCCCGCCGAAAGGGCGACGGATGGTGGTGGCCGTTGCGATCGGCTGAAGTTGGCCTGCGCCAACAATCGAGGCCGAATGGGCCTCACCGAACTTCGCCCAGGGGTCCATGTAGTCGTCAAACCCTGGATCGCCGGGCTTGGGCGCCGGGAACTCTTCGCTGTAGATGAGGATGAGATATTGCATGTCCACTCCTTCGTCTTACGGGGTCACGCTCCGGTGACCGAATGCGGATTACCATCGCAATCACGACGGCCAGGTGGGAGACCCATGTGGATGAGGAAGGGCAACGCTGCTCCGATGTGTTCGAATGTAGTCGAGATCGGACATGATTCTGACTGTTCTCCACCAAAGGGACTTCCCTCTTATTGGGATGACGCAACAAGCATGGAGAATCGGCAGGTCGCCGAGAAAGTTTCGTACCGGACGAAGCGTCTTTGGGTCCAGAACGACCGGAGACACGGCATCCATCGCCCGACATGTCGCATATGAGCTTGGCGCCCAGCGAATGTGGCGGGTCTGGTCTGGCCCGACGGGCCACCATGCGGACCTACTTGTCCTCGGGTACCTGGAACTCCGAGTGGGCGATCTCCTCGATGGAGACGTCGCGGAAAGTGAGAACCTTGGCGGACTTCACGAACCGTGCTGGGCGGTACATGTCCCACACCCAGGCGTCTCCCATGGAGACCTCGTAGTAGACGTCGCCACCCTCCGTGCGCACCTTGAGGTCCACGGCGTTGCACAGGTAGAAGCGCCGCTCAGTCTCCACTGCGTAGGTGAAGATGTTGACAACGTCTTTGTATTCGCGGTACAGATCAAGCTCCAGCTTGCTCTCGTACTGCTCCAGATCTTCCGCGCTCATGATGATCCAACCCTAGCTGTTCGAACGACGTTGTCGAAGCACCAGCGATGGATGTCGCACGGACCGTGCTCCTCCAGTGCGCTCTGGTGTGCAGCGGTGCAGTAGCCCTTGTGCACGGCGAAGCCGTAGTCCGGGTATGTGTCGTGGTATTCGGTCATGATCGCATCCCTCGTGACCTTCGCAATGATGGAGGCAGCGCTCACACAGGCGGCGACCTTGTCGCCCTTCCAGATGCCCAGGCCCGGCACACCCAAACCGTCCACGGGGAAACCGTCTGTGAGGACGAATGCGGGTGACACTGACAACCGCGCAACACTGCGACGCAGGGCGTGGAGATCGGCTTGGTGCATTCCCAGCCGGTCACACTCGTCGTGCTCCACCCTCACGGTGGCGACATCCACCGCACGCGCCATGATCTCGTCGTGAAGGCTCTGTCGTCGGGCGGCCGACAAGACCTTGGAGTCATCGAGTCCTTCGATGGGTCTCTTGGGGTCCAGGACGACCGCGGCAGCCACCAGCGGTCCCGCGCAGGCCCCACGACCGGCTTCATCGGCTCCGGCCACCGGTGAGAGCCCAGCCCGCCCCAGTGCCCTCTCATAGCCATAGCCACCCCGCCCCGGACGAATCATTCAGCAGCCCGGGCTGGCTTCGATGATTTCGGGTTCGATGGGCGCTGGCAGTTCAGGATCAGCGACGGTGGAGAACGTTTCCGGGACCGTGAAGGTGGAGATGCGGTCCAGGGGCGACACGATGGCCACCGCGGCACCCACCACTTTGTCCTCGGGTACGAATGCGGCCATTCCGGGCGGTTCCCCAGCACCAATGTTGGTCAGCCTGCAACGGGAATCAGCCGACTGGTTGCGGTGGTCACCCATCACGAAGATGTGGCCCTCGGGTACAACGATCTCGAAGGGGACGTTCGCCGGGGCCACCTGGACTCCCCCTTCGGAAAAGAGGTACGCGCTTTCCTCCAGAGGCACACCATTGACGGTGATCCTGCCATCGTCACCGCAGCACTTCACACGGTCCCCGGGCATGCCAATGACCCGCTTGATGAGGTGCTCAGTGGCAGAGTTCGGGAGTACGCCGATGAACTCCAGGCCGATGCGGACTGGGTTGTTGGAAACCGGCGCCGGAGCGAGCCAATTCCCCGGGTCCTCAAAGACGACGACGTCGCCGCGCTGGAAGCCACCGAACTTTGCCACCAGCACGCGGTCATTGACCTGAAGGGTGTTTTCCATGCTTCCGCTGGGGATGAGGAACATCTGGGCCACGAAGGACCGCAGCAGCGTGGAGATGATCAGGGCGCCAATGATGATGATGGTGCCTTCAGCAAGCCATCCCAGCACCCGGCGTCCGAAGGACTTGTGCCTGGGCTTCACCTCAGCCCGGCGGGGATTGTCTTGAACCGCAGTTCCCTCATCGGTATCCACAGACCTGACCCCTCATTTCCTTGCCCATGTTGCGCGGTTGACCGCCGCTTGGATGATACAACCGAAATCGTGTGCTTGAAGAAACACTCCCCAGGCACGACGAAGGGCCGTCGGCAGTGCCGACGACCCGTCCGTTGACGTTTCAGTGCTCGCCCCGAGGGATCAGCGCTTTTCCTTGATCTTGGCTGCCTTGCCGCGCAGGTTGCGGAGGTAGTACAGCTTGGCGCGGCGCACATCGCCGCGGCGCTCCACCTCGATCTTCTCGATGATGGGGCTGTGCAGCGGGAAGGTACGCTCCACGCCGACACCGAAGCTCACCTTGCGAACGGTGAAGGCTTCCTGAATGCCACCGGCGTTGCGGGCAATCACGACGCCAGCGAAGATCTGGACACGGGAGCGGTTGCCCTCAACGATGTGCACGTGCACCTTGACGGAGTCACCAGCGCGGAACGCGGGAAGGTCGTCGCGAAGGGCGGCCTGGTCGATGGCCTTGATGATGGGGTTTGTCATATTTGTCCTCGACAGTGCCACAGGTCACCGCGTACTTGGCTTTGCGCACCGGATCCCAGACAATCCCCCAGTGGCAGGAGCTGGATATCCGATCGATTGCCACTGATGGGCAACAGCGTCAAACTATGCCACACCGGGGCCTCGGCCACCAAAGGCTGGGGCATGAAGACGTGGAAAGGGCGCTCCCGTTCAGGAGCGCCCTTTCCACACTTACCAGGAGCAGCTGTTACTTGCCGTCCTTGGTGAACAGCGACTTGATGAGATCGCGGTTCAGCTGGGCGATGGATTCCAGCGGGATGCCCTTGGGGCAGACTGCGGAGCATTCACCAATGTTGGTGCAGTTTCCGAAGCCCTCCTCGTCGTGTGCAGCCACCATGGACTTCACCCGGGCGTAACGCTCCGGCTGACCCTGGGGCAGCATCGCCAGGTGCGTGATCTTGGCA
>CBDTVQ010000153.1:0-5287 GCA_965364045.1 uncultured Tessaracoccus sp.
CTGATCCGGGTCGCAGGTGCCCGAGCAGGGTGCGGCCCACGGTGGACTTCCCACTGCCGGACTCGCCCACGACTCCCAAAGTGCGGCCGGGGTGGAGCTCAAAGCTGATCCCGTCAACCACTGGCACGCGCGAGGTGCCCGTCTGGTAGGAGATCTGCAGGTCGCGGATCCGCACCACCGGTTCGGTCGTCTGCGTGTCGGTCATGACTCCACTCCTCTAGAGGCCCGGTCCACGCCGAGGTACTTCCCGAGCCCGTCGGCGGCAAGGTTCAGCCCGATGACGAGCGCAGCGAGAGCAACGATGGGGGCGAGGGTTCCCGAGGGGGCGACCGTGAGCGCCGTCCGGTTCTCCTGAATCATCAGGCCCCAATCGGGTGCGGGTGGGTTCACCCCGAAGCCGAGGAAGGACAGGGTGGACACGAGCAGCACCACCCACGAGGCGCGCATGGCGAACTCGACGAGGATGACGTCGAGGATGTTCGGCAGCACCTCCCGGGCAATGATTGGCATCGATCGTTCGCCACGGGCCTTGGCGGCGCGCACGTAGTCGCTCGTGAGCACAGGGCGGGTGGCCCCGCGGATCACGAGCGCGACCGCGGGTGCGTACACGACGGCAATCGCCAACACCAGCACGGGGAGGCTGTTGCCGAAGACGGAGACGATCAGCAACAGCGCGAGAATCGCCGGGACTGCGAGAACTGCATCCAGCACGCGGGAGATGGCGCTGTCGATGAAACGACCGTAGTACGCCGCCAGCGTGCCGATGACCGTGCCCACCACAACCGCGCAGGTGGTGGCGAGAAATGCGACGGTCAGCGCGAACCGTCCTCCCAGGAGAAGCCGGGAAAGGACGTCGCGACCGTACTGGTCTGTGCCGAGCAAATGGGAAGTGCTCGCTCCGGCCAGGGAGTTGTCGGGGTCCGTGGCCACCGGGTCGAACGGCGCGAGCAGAGGCGACAGAACCGCGATGAGGATCGTTGCCGCGACGAGGATGATCCCCACCTGGGTGGAGCGATCAAGATCGTGACGGAAGGCGCGCAGTGCACGGGAAAACACGGATGGGCTCAGCGTGGTCGGCTTGGTCGTCGTCATGTCGAGACCTCCGGGGCAAGGGCCGGGTCCGCGGGTGCGGTCGGCGGCGATGAAGCGTCCCTTGTGCGGGATCGGGAGGAGTGGGCGCGGAGGCGGGGGTCGACGGCCAGGGCAATGAGATCGGAGATGAGATTGGCCACGACGTAGATGAGGGCGGACAGGATCGCGATCGCCTGCAGTACGGGCAGGTCACGGGTGGAGACCGAATCCAGCATGAGTTTGCCCAGACCGGGGTAGTTGAAGATGGACTCCACCACCACCACCCCGCCCAGCAGCCAGGCGACATTGATGGAGGCGATGGGCAGCACCGGCAGCACGGCGGTGGGCGCCACGTGGCGCCACAGCACCCTGGTGCGCGGAACGCCCTTCAATGTGGCGGCTGTCGCGTACTCGGTGGAGAGCCCGTCGATCATGGAGGAGCGCATCGCCCGGATGATGTAGGCGGCCATCGCGATGATGAGCGTGATCGCCGGCAGGACGATTGCAGGCAGCAGGTCCGTGAGAGTGGCCGAAGGACCCTCGACGACCACTGCGGGAAACACCGGCAGGATGATCGCGAACACGAGCACGAGCACGGTCGCGACCACGAACTCGGGAATGCTCATCCCGATCAGTGCGATCACAGAGATGCTTGTGTCCGTGCCGGTTTTGCGCCGGGATGCCGCCCAGATTCCCAAAAGGATGGATCCGGCCACCCCGACCACGATCGCGGGGGCGGCGATGAGGAGTGTGTTGCCGAACGCCTGCCACACGGTGGGCGCCACCGGTAGACCCGAGACGAGAGAAGTCCCGAAGTCGCCGACCACGGCGCCGGAGATCCACTGCCCGAACCGCACCCAAAAGCTCTGGTCCAGGCCAAGCTGCGCCCGGAGCACCTCCAGCGCCTCCGGTGTGGCGTCCTGTCCCAGAAGTTGCTGGGCGACGTCTCCGGGCAGGGCCTGGACGGCGAAGAACACGAAGAATGCGGTGAGGAACAGGGTGATGATTCCCGTCAGCAGCCGTGTGAGGATGAGGCGAATCATCGGGCCTCCCGAAGTCCAATGTTGAGGTAGTCGAACTCGAAGCCGAACTCCTCGTAGTTGACCACGTCTGTGGACAGCCCCACGAGGCGGTCCCCGAAGATTGGGGTGAGGGTGGCTCCGTCGTCGATGATGAGCCGTTGGGCGTCCTGGTATTTCGCCAGACGGGTGGCGTCGTTGGTGTCAGCCCGGGCAGAGTCGAGGAGGCCGTCGAACTGCTCGTTCGACCACGCCGACTCGTTGTAGCTGGAGCCACTTCGAAAGATCTGGTTCAGGAGTTGATCGATCGGCCGCCCCGTGAACCAGTAGCTCATCATCAACGGCACCTGCATCCAGATCTGGGTGTAGTAGGAGTCGGCGGAGGTGTTGGTGATGTCGAGCGTGATCCCGGCGGCCCTGGCCTGCTGGGCGTAGGCGGTCGCGATGGGGGTGAAGTTGGGGTCGTAGGCGGATGTGTACAGATTCGCCCGGAGCCCCTCCTGGCCTGCTTCCTTGAGCAGGAACCTGGCCTTGTCCGGGTCGTACTCGCGTTGGTAGTCCACAAATGCGGCCAG
The DNA here is from genome assembly GCA_965364045.1 of uncultured Tessaracoccus sp. Lineage (GTDB taxonomy): Bacteria > Actinomycetota > Actinomycetes > Propionibacteriales > Propionibacteriaceae > Arachnia. Next base: position 2,666 of record CBDTVQ010000153.1, read on the forward strand.
TTGGGGCGGCACCGGGTTGTCCCACCCGGGAGAACCCACGCCCTGAACTGCGGTGGCAAGCACACGCTCGGGATCGTAGGCGAGTCTCATTGCCTCCCGCACGCGGGAGTCGGCGAACTTTTCGGAGGTGAACAGCATCGGCATCGAGTACCACTGGGCGTTCTCCACCCGGGCGATTGTTGTTCTGGGCGACCCTTCCACCACGCGTGAGGTGGGATTGTCGAGATTCGTCTGGGCCAACAGGTCCACCTGGCCCGCCAGGAGAGCGTTGACCCGGGCGCTGGAGTCCTGGATGGAATAGAACTCGATGGCGTCAAGCTGTGGGGGGCCGTCGAAGTAGGCCGGATTGGCGACCACCCGGCCCGCGGCGGCCGGATCGAAGAAATCGAGTTGGAAGGGGCCGGTGCCCACTCCCGTGCGGCCGATCGAGGCAGCGGAATCCTCAGGGATCACGTAGCACTGGTAGGCGGTGAGCAGGGACGGGAACTCCGCATTGGGGGTGGACAGGGCGAACCGCACGGTCGTGTCGTCGACCGCTTCGATGGAGTCGATGATCCCCAGTGGCCCCGCCTGCGGGGATCCGGTTTCGGGGTCGAGGATGTGGCGGTAGGTGTAGCGCACATCCCGCGCAGTGAGGCGGTTGCCGTCGTGGAACTGCACTCCTGAGCGCAGAGTGAACGTCCACACCGTCGCCGCGGAGTTGGCCGACCACTCCGTCGCCAGATCCGGCACTGTTTTTCCGTTGCGATCAAGTTTGACCACCCGGTTGTACAGCGCTCCGAGGTACTCGTACGCCGATAGGGAACTGGCTGGGTCCAGGGTCTCCGCTGCGCTGGCAGCCGGGCGTGCGATGCGCATCGTCAGGCCGGCGGCGGCCGTTCCACGGGCTGCACTTTCAGGCACTGTCAGGGGTGGCGCTCCGCACGCGGTCAACCCGATTGCGGTGGCTCCGCCGACGGCGCCACGCAGGAATAGGCGGCGGTCCATGGAATAGTCCACGTGCTGTCTCCTCAGTGATCGGTCGTTCGCACGGTACCGATGATCGGTGATGCCACAGGGCGATCTCACGGAGTGAGTTGGGGATCGATCGAGTCAGGTGTCACCTGCTCAGGCTGCGGACAGTCCTGAATCCTCTGGCACGAAGGTGATCCGTGCTCTCTTTGTGGGTCGCTCCCTGGCGCACCGGGACCAGAGGCTTCGAGAAGGGCACCGAAGACCTCACGAGTTCACTTCAGAGGCGGGAGTCGCTCACAACTACGTGCGACTGACACACCCCTCAGGCTTCTGGCGCGTCTGAGCGCGAGTCGAGGAACTGGTAGACCTGTGCGTCATCGACCCCGGGGAATGTGCCCGGTGGAAGGGCGGCAAGGAGGTGCGCGTGTGTTCGCGCGCTCGGCCACGAGAAGTCCGACCAACGCTGCGTCAGCACCGGTGATGCCCGTCGGCAGCAGGTCACGTCGGGGCACTTCGAAACTGAGCGCTGCTTGGTGATGCGTCCCCTGAACCACTTGGAGTCCCGATAGTGCACGCCGATGCTGGTGGAGAATGCCCCGCTGACACCGGCCCGATCAACTCGGGCTGTACACCAGTACGTGCCAGCCGGGGTCTCGGTGTACTGGTCGAAGGCGTTGAACTTGTCCGCCACATCGAAGACCTGCCGCGAAGTCCAGTAGCGGCACACTGGCTGGCCCTCGATCGCGCCCAGATTGTCCATGGGGAAGGCGACGCCGTCGTTCTCATACGCCTTGTAGATGGTGCCTGACTCGTGGACCCGCTGAAAGTGGACCTGGATGTCAAGGTGCTTCGTCGCGAGATTGGTGAACCGGTGTGAGGCGGCCTCGTAGCTGACAGCGAAGGCGTCCCGCAGATCCTCGATTGCCAACTCCCGTTGGGCCTTGGCCTCCTGCAGGAACCGAACGGCTGGCTCCTCGGGAATCAGGAGTGCCGCGGCGAAGTAGTTGGTCTCGATTCGCTGGCGGAGAAAGTCTCCGTAGCTCGTCGGGGGCGTGTGGCCCAGAACGTGGTGTCCGAGCGCCTGTAGGAGGACCGACTTGGGATCATGATCGCCGGTCCCGGCCGTGGGCAGGTAGATCCGCATGTTTCGCAGGTCGGTGACTGACCGGGTCGAGTGCGGCAGGTCGCTCGCCTGGTGCAGTGTGAAGCCGAGGTGTTCGGTGATCTCACCGATGAGATGTTGCGACAGTGGCCCGGACACGTGGCCCACGCGAGTGAGCAGCTTGCCCGCTTCCGCCTCGAGTTCCTTGAAGTAGTTGTCCCGGGCGCGCATTTCGTTGCGCAGCTGGGCGTTGGCACGCCTCGCCTCCTCAGGAGTCGCGATCCGCTCCGCTGCATCGTGTGCCAGTTCCCTGTGCAGGGCGACCAGGGAGCTCAGCACGTCCATCGGCATCCGCGGGGAGATTCGCACCGCCGGCAGCCCTCTGGACTGGGCGAGAGGGGAGTGCATGTAGCGGTCCAGTTCGATCTCCAGTTGCGCCCGGCGGCTGGGAACGGGGGCCGTGAGATCATTCAGCGATGCGCCGTAGACACGGGCGATCTTTTGTAGCGTCGACAGCTTTGCCTCGCGCTTGCCGTTCTCCGGGAGTGAGAGCTGCGACGCCGCAA
>CBDTVQ010000154.1:0-5277 GCA_965364045.1 uncultured Tessaracoccus sp.
GTGAAGGTCACGTCGAAACTCCCCCCGAAGTCTCGACGCTTTCCGCATGACGTCGTGACCGCCATCGTGATGCGACCCCCGCCATGAGTATCGCCAGCAGCAAGCCCCCGAGCAGTGCCAGAAACCCCCAGGCGCCCACGCTCGCAGTGAAGTTTGCCAGCCAGTTTTGCACCGATGCTGCAGCCTCGATGATCGGATCGGCTGTGGGTCCGCCACTGAGCACCCTGATCTCCCACCATCCGTAGTACGCCACGTACGCACCCACCACAGCCAGAAGAACGCCACCCAGAAGTGGAACGAAGCGCCCCATCCGATGGGCACCACGGATGATCGCCTGCTGTGCCAGTGCCACAGCCAGCGCCGCCGTGCCCACCACCAGCCCCATCCCCGCCGCGTAGATCAGGAACAGGACGGACCCGGCAAAGAGTGACTCGGCGCGGAATGCGGCCACCACCACCGCGAGGAAGGGCGCGATGGTGCATGTCAGGCTGGCCAGTGCGTATGAGACGCCAAAACCGAACATCGAGCGCAACGAGCGCGTCACCGGGGCGCCCTCTCGGGATCCAATCCTGAATGAGGGAAATGACCTACCAGCCAACAGCCAGATACCCGCCGCCAGGATCAGCAGCCCTATGACCAGGCTGAACCACGGAAGGAAGCGCTGCGCGGAACTGGCAAACGGGGCAACCACGACTCCGAAGATCGCGAACACCGACGTGAACCCCGCGGTCATGGCCAAGGTCATCCTGGCCGCCCGGCCCACTGCAACCGCACGGGTGGGCTTGTCACCAGTCACCAACAACGTCAGGTAGGCCGGCAGCAACGCGAATCCGCATGGGTTCAATGCCGCCAGCATCCCCGCCCCCAGCGCGAGCCCGGCACTGGCGCTGATCATGTCAGCCCACCAGTTCCGCTACGGCCTTCTCCAACGCGTCGTTGTCCAGATAGCCGTCCTTGATCACCATGCCCTCGGCGTCCAGGAGGACATAGGTGCTCTGGGCTGCGATTCCGAAGTGTCTCCAGACCGAACCCTCCTCGTCGATGAGATGGATGGGTCCCGACACGCCCTCTGCAAAGTCGCGAATATCAGCCGCGTCGGAGAGACCCCCCACGCCCACCACGTTCACCTTGCCGTCATACTCAGCCGCAACGGCCTCAACGCCGCTGACCTGGGCGCGGCATGTGGGGCACCACGGCGCCCAGAACCACAGCACCGCCGGCATGCCCGCCAGTTGAGCGCCGTCGAATTCAATTCCATCAAGGGTCTCCGCCGTGAACACGAAGGTGTCCGCCACGGTCCCGTCAGACTTTGTCGATCTCGACGAAGAGGGCTCGACAGATGCGACTGTATCGCCGCTTTCCGGGTCCGTGCTGGGATCCTCAGCGGCGCCGCAACCACTGACCAGCAGTATGGCGGTAAGCAGAAGTCCTGTCAGAGTCGTGGATTGCACGGCACTCTCCTCATGATCGAATTCCGGGCGTTTCCTCTTCCCGCGTGTGGACCCAAGATAGAGCAGGCCCGCCAAACTGTTCTGTGATGCTGCTCACAGAACTCCTCATCGAGATGAAGAAGGATGAACCATGACATGCTCGCCCCTCACCCCGCTTCACCACGTGGGACCGGCACGGCGAATACCCAGGACACGCTTGTTCGCCCTGATCCTGTCTCTCCCCGCCCTGCTGTTGGGCGCGTGCACCAGCCTCACCGATGTCGCGGAGCCAAACGCCAGTTCCACACAGGTCACGGGGCGCATCACAGACGGCTCGCGGGACGGGATCCCCTCAGCGCTGGATGATCCGTCCAATCCGGAATTTCCGGAGCCCCTCATTGACTTGGCCGAGATCGTTTCCGGCGGTCCGGCCCCCGACGGCATCCCACCGATCGATGAGCCAACATTCGAAATCGCAGCCGAAGTTGACTGGCTGGAGGACAACGAGGCGGTCCTGGCCCTGACGGTTATGGAGGAGACCCGGGCGTACCCGGTGCGAATCATGATGTGGCACGAGATCGTCAACGACCGGGTGGGTGGCGTCGATGTTGCCGTCACCTACTGCCCTCTCTGCAATTCAGGGGTGGCGTTCGAACGAGCCGTGGATGGCGAAGGAGTGCTGTCCTTCGGGACATCGGGGATGCTGTACGCCGACAATCTGGTGATGTACGACCGCCAGACTGAATCGTTGTGGCCGCAACTCACCGGGGTGGCCTCCGTTGGTGTCCTGACTGGCACCGAACTCACCTCGCTGCCCATGGGAGCGGTCGCCTGGCGTGACTTCGTCGACGCACATCCCAACGCCGGGGTTCTTTCGCAAGAGACCGGGATCAATCGCTCCTACGGCGACAATCCGTACTTTCACTACGACGATCCGGACGGCGATGTCATGTTCGGGTTGCCATCCGCTGTTGATGACCGACTACGGGTCAAGGAACGCGTCATCGGCCTCACCGATGGAGACACATCCCTGGCCCTCGTGCGCTCGGCCCTGGCGGACCACCCCCCGATGGAGGTGACGCTCGGTTCGGTCCAACTCATCGTGTGGCACCAACCGGGGCAGGCATCGGCCCTCGACGCAAACACAGTGGCGGGCGGGGCGGACATCGGCTCGGTGGGGGTCTTTGATCGGGTGGTGGATGGTCAATCGCTTGATTTCGACCCACACGAGGACGGTTTCGTCGATCGACAGACGGGTAGCACTTGGAACGTGCTCGGTCAGGCGACGGCCGGTCCTCTGATGGGCGAGCAACTCAGTCCGCACGTGCACCTGGACACATTCTGGTTCGCCTGGGTTGCCTTCCATCCTGACACTGCAGTGATCGAGCCGGGGAAGTAGCCGGACTTCAATGTCACGGACGAGGGGTGTTCTCAGCCGTGCTCGACCGCAAGGATGTTCACAACGATGCGACCCGGCTCACGCCCGCCTTCCCGCAACACCATGCGAATCGCTTCCTGGGCCTTTGCGGCAGTCGGCAGTGCACGACTCGTTGACCGGATGGCGAGGTCCACCGTTAAGTCAGTGATCGTGCCGAACGTCTTGACGCTGATGCCGTCCGGCACTTTCTGCTTCTCCGGCCGCCGAAAGTTGGAGGGATCCATCCTGCGGAGGATGTCCTTGAGACGGGGTTCCAACCGCAGGACACCCTCCACCCCCAGCACAGCTCGCGCCGCCTCCCGCAACAGATCGACCTCCGACGGATCGACCGCAGGTTCAGTCTCCGGCTCCGAATGCCGGGCATGGGTCCGGTCCACCGATTCAGGCATCATGAAGATCCTCCACTATGACGTCGGCTGCCCCAACCCGTATCCCGGTGCAAGACTCCACGGATGTGGCAAGTCGATGTCGCAGGCCGGCGACCTGCTCGGGGATGACGCCACCGGCCGCGATGCTGATGTGCAGCGTGATGTCGATGGTCACCGGCTCTTTGCCCGGCCCGGAAGCATCAACATTGTGCACGACGCAGCGTCGAGCCTCAATGTCTGGCAGTTGGTCGCTCGCGTGCCAGACGACGGAAGTAACAGCCTGCTCGCTGATGGCCAGATCGGCCTCACCCGTACCGTCGGTCCGGAGCAAGGGGATGCGGCTTCCGCGGCGAATCTCTGCTCGCGCAACCAACGCCACCTTGTCCATGAGATGCGCTGAGAGTCGAAGTGTCGGATCCTCCAAGTCGGACTGTTGAAGCTGTTGTGTGGCCTCGCTGAGACCCTTGACGTTGCGCCGTGCCAACTGACAGTCGGAACATCGCTGCTCGTGTTCATTGGGAGGTTCATCCGCGTGTTCCCACACCTCATCAAGGTTGCGGCCGCACCCGAGGAGGTTGTCCATCGACGTTATTGCCATGCCGCCATTCCTTTCATGAGAATCTGTCGCGCCCGGGAAATGCGTCCCCGCACGGTACTGAGTGGAGCGCCAATGATCTCTGCAATCTGTGGATACGTCAGAGAGTGCAGCTGGTTCAACACCCAACAGACGCGAAGATCGGGTGGGAGATCAGCGAGAGCCTCCTCGAGGGTGGCCCACATTGCGTTGGCCTGGGCTGCCTTCTCTGGTTGGTGGCCGTTGTTGGCAGATATCGCACGCGCAGCAACCGCCTCCAATTCGTGTTCTTCCGTGATCAATGTCCTTTGGCGTGTTCGCTGACGGATCGCGTTCAGACAACGACGGGTAGCGGTTTTGTAGATCCAGGAGTGGAAGGCCTGCGCATCGGTGAGCCGCGGCAACTGTCTCCACATCACAACGAACACATCCTGGACAACATCTTCCGCATCGCCTCGGTCAGAAAGCATGCGGTAGCAGAGACGGAAGAGCTCCGCTTGATACTTCTCAACAAGGTGATCAAAGGCGTGGGGGTCGCCAGTCTGGGCACGCGCCACCCATGCAGTTTCGCTCAGATGGCGTGCGAACTTGTCTTGGATTGGTGACGCCGGATCGCCTGGAAGATCCGTCACCCGATGCTGTGGTCCTCCACGTGCCACGTCGAAGCGGTCGCGCTCAGCAGCGCCTGCACCATGTGGTTCATCCTGCTGGATGGTCATGCCTGAAAGACTAGGGCCCTTCAGAGCGTGACGCTGTCGTTGGAACGCTTGCCGGGTTCCACATCGAGCCGCACCGCCAAATTGAATGGCGGCGTGCCCATCGATTTGGTGAAATTTTCCACCACCTCGCTACGGATCCCCTGCATCAGCCTTGAGAAATCGGCACGATCATCGACGCCGACCGTCATCGTCAGTTCGGGCGCCGCTGCAGTGCCCCGTAGCACCGAACCCGCAGACATGACAGATGGAAGACGCTTGATATCCTCCACGATTGCCGTGCTGAGAATCTCCGGACTACACAGCGTGAGACCGAGGGCGGGGTCGTCGTGGAATCGGAAGGGACGTGCCCTATGAACACGAGGCGCCTGGGCGATGATCCATGCCAAAGCGAGAAGTCCAATGACGACGCCCAGCAGCGCCACGGCGACAACCACTACTGTTCGCTCCAAAATTGCGCCCACCCGGTCAGCATCTACCCAGCTACCCTTCTCAGGCCCCAGCAGAACTCCGTAGGAAGCAAGGACGACGTAGAGCCCACCGAGCAGCAAGAGCACACCCAGGACGGACAACCATCCCCGGTTCAATTTTCCGGCATATTGCCTCATGGCGAAGATTCTCCCGATCTGTGACCCGGCATCCCAGCAGGATGCCCGAACGAATGGCCTTAAGCGTGTGTGCGGACGTCGATCACAATCTTGGGCAAGGGATTCAGGCCTGCTGATTGCAGCCCGTCGCGTACCCGGTCCTT
>CBDTVQ010000155.1:0-5255 GCA_965364045.1 uncultured Tessaracoccus sp.
CTTGGTTGTTCGGGATCAGCGTCGGCAGGACCGCCAACCCCACCATCGTCACGGCCGCCGCGGCGGCAACCCAGGCCAGCCGCCGGCGAGGCCGGGGCGCGGGGGTTGGTGCTGCCGGCTCGGTGTCGAGCGCCTCGAACAGGCGTGCCCTGACCTGCGGATCGGGTCGCAGCTGGTCTGAGATCTCGGAAAAGATGTCGTCATTCATCCCACAGCCCTCCCAGGAGCTTGTCTCGCATCTGGGCGCGGCCTCGGGAGAGGCGCACCCTCACTGTTCCGGGTTCCACGCCGAGCAGATCCGCGATCCGTGCGACGGGGAGGTCCTCGAAGTAGAACAGGTACAGCACGCTGCGCTGGCTCTCGGGGAGCGAGCGCAGCGCACGAAAGAGCACGTTCTGCTCATCGGTGGCCAGCGTGAAGTCGTCGCCGGCGGTGCCGGTGTCGACGTGATTCTGGGAAAGGGGCACGACCCGCGTCCGCCACGAACTGAGCCGAATTCTCCCTGCACAGCGCAAAGTGGTGGTGATCAGCCATGCCTTTCGGTGCTCCTCATCATTGAACGCCGGGCGACGGCGGTGGTAGGTGAGGAACACCTCTTGGTACACGTCGTCGGCGTCGCCCCGGCAGGCCGTGTGGGTCACGGCGATGCCATAGACCATGGACTCGTACCGCTCGACCACTGCATGCGTGTCGCCGGGCAGCAGGCGGGTGGTCGACGTCTCATCGCTCGCTTCAGCGTCCACCGTTTCCCTTTCCTCGAGTGCCAGCGGCACCAGGGGTGCCCTTACCCCTTAACTGCGCCGAGGTGCCCGAAAGGTTACCGCCGGATCCTGCTGGCGGTCGTGAGTGGATGCTGGGTGGATCGGGAACAACATCATGCAATAAGAGTTTCCTTGAATGTGGTGACGGCGTCGAGGGTGGCTGGTAGTTTGACGGCCACGAGCCCGTAACGACGGTGTTCTGGGCGTTCTCCGGTCCAGGGAGCACAAAGATGCGTAGGGTCGCGGTGTTTTTGGTGGCAGTGATGGTTGCGGCCCTTGCCGCGATGGGTGGGACAGTGCAGGCCAACGCGGAGGTCAACCCGTACATCACCGAGGGAACACATACGGTCAATGGGCGTCAGTGGCGCACCACGTGTGAGCCGTATTCGCAGACGAAGCGGTGTCGCGCGGAGATCTGGTCCACTCAGGTCCGCCAGATCAATGGGCGATTTGTTGCCGAGAATCAGTGGGCGTTCAACAACCTGACCTACCTTGCGTCCCCGAGGGCGTTGTGGAAGGGCAACCCGCTGGGCTTCAGGAACAGGTGGACTGCCACGGATGGTCGCCGGTGGTACACGCAGTGCGATACGCCGGCCACGGGGCGCAATGGTTGTCGTTCCTACGCCGAGTCCAGGGTCATTGAGGCCACCAAGAAGGGCGGTGTCTGGACCTACAGGTGGGTGACCAAATACCTCTTCAACAACATCGTCAACTTCACCAGCCAACCGCGGAACGGTGTGGCATGCGAGGACTTAGCGGCGGGCATGACCCTGGCCGAGCAGGTGGGGCAGCTCTACATGGTGGCGGTGTCCACCCGTGGCCTCGATGCGGCTACGTCGCGGGCGATCACCGAAACCCACACCGGTTCCGTGGTGCTGCTGCGTAACTCCACGGCTGGAGCGGCTGCGATCACGGCGGTCACGGAGGACGTCGCTGCGCTCGGCACCGATGCCATCCCCGTGCTGATCGCGGTTGACCAGGAGGGCGGAACGGTTCAGAGGCTCAAGGGTCCCGGCTTCAGCAACATTCCGACGGCGGTAGATCAGGCAGCCCTGCCCACAGGCAAGCTGCGTGCTGCTGCACAGGGCTGGGGTGAGGAACTGGCCGCCGTGGGTATTCACTACAACCTGGCGCCAGTCGCTGATGTGGTCCCCAAGGACAAGCAGTCGAGCAACGCACCGATCGGTGCGTTGAAGCGCAACTACGGCAATGATCGGGATGTGGCCGCCCGCAGCGTGGCCGAATTCACCGAGGGGATGGGGGCGGCAGGCATTGCCACGTCGCTGAAGCATTTCCCGGGACTGGGAAAGGTCACCACGAACACTGACTTCGGGGCTGCCACGGACACCGACGTCGTGCCCGGGGACAAGGACTGGGTTGTCTTCACGGCCGGAATCGACGCCGGTGCGTCATCGGTCATGATGTCCTCGGCCGTGTTCAGGAACCTCGATCCTGACAACGAGGGCGTGTTCTCGACGATCATCATCCGCGACATGCTTCGGGGTGGGCTGGGCTTCGACAAGGTGGTGATCGCCGACGACCTCGGCGCTGCCGCCGCCGTCGCTGGCATCCCTGCCGCCCAGCGTGGGACCCGGTTCATCCGGGCCGGGGGCGACCTTGCCATCAATGCCAATCCTGCACACCTGAAGGCCATGGTTGCCAACACTCTTGCCGCCGCGGAGACCAATGAAGGTTTCGCGTCTCGGGTGGCGGAGTCGGCGGCGAGGGTTCTGGAGCTCAAGGCCGAAGCAGGCCTGCTGGAGTGCCAGCGGTAGAAGACCCGCCTGCTCGAGAGTATTTCGGTTCCTCAACTCGCGCCAAGGTAGCGAGACTGGCCGTCGTAGGTCTCATCTGAGTTGTGTCATTGTTCATCTCAGAAGTACGCGTCACGCCTGTTTCCGACGTCGCCAACTCACGAGGTTGGCGATGACCAGAGCTGCGGCCCCACTGAGAAGGGCCAAACTGATGCGAATCGCCGTGGGCCAACGCCCACGATCGACGTCCCCGGGCTCCCGGACCTGTAGGTCTGGAAGCAACCCAGTCGCCACGTGGAAGCCACCAACTCCGTAGCTGTCGACGTCCCTGACGGTGGTAAGTCGGCGCGACGAACTTCCGTCGAGAGACACTGCGGTTACCCAGAACACCCTGCCGGAATCGTTGTCTGCCTCGGAGCCCTCCACGTCATCGAAAACCAGCAACTCATCGGCACTCATCCACCCCAACACCTCTTCGCCACCAACCATTGCAGCCCTGAGAGGCGCAGGAACCGGGCCCCCTCGACCAGAGGCGTCGACGAAGAAAAGGGTTTCCACAACATCAAGGCAATTCAGCCATTCGGCTTCATCCCATTCCTCATCCAACTGCTGACACCCCCACGACTGGACGCCTGTCGCCAGCAGTGCGCCGTCGGGGGACCAGGCATTGGGACCGTTGAGGTACTGATCGGATGGGAGGGTGATTTCGCGGAGAAGTTCATCGTTGGGGCCGACGATGTCGATCCTGCCACCGCCCACCAGCGGCATTCCATCAAGGTTTTCCCGGGAGAAGTCATCGGGAGTGATGCGGTGGATCGCCAACTCAGTTCCGTCGGGGGAAAAGGCGACTGCTCGGGCGTCAGCGGCACCGGGCAGGAGACGAGACTCCCCGGCGGCCAGATCGAGAATGCCGATGTTGCCCGTGACCGCGTAGCCAGAGTAGGGATACACCTCCTCAGGGGTACTGAGGTAGGCCACCTGGCGTGAGTCCGGCGACCACGCGAGCGGGATGATACTGCGCCCACCGACCACTGGAGTCACCGCGACGTCTCCGGTGTTGAGGTCGAGGAGAGCCAAGTCAGGTGGGCTGGCGTTGTAGTCCCCGACAGCGACAAGGGTCCCGTCCGGCGACAACCGCATGGGACCTGGGTCACCCTGGGTCTCCGATCCGCCTCGGGCCTCGGCAGCGCCGACGCGTCGGTACACATCACCGTCAGCGCCCATCACCACCGCCTGCGGGAAATCCATGAACTCAACACCGAACCCGTGCTGGAAGAGCGCCACCGCACGCCCCGGTGGCGAGGAAGCCACGTCACCGGTGAGATACGAGTAGCTGGCAAGGCGCGACGGGATGCTCGCTGGCTGCCCCGGCTCCGTCGTTGCCGGAGTTCGCCCACTGAGCGGGAACAAAGCCACGATCAGGGCGACGGCCAGCACTGCCGCGCCCACGGCGGGCGGCCACCACCGTTTACCGCTCAACAGGGTCGCGTCCTTCATACCGCAGAGTCTGCCTGAGCGCCGTGCAGACCACCGTCGCTACGGCGAACTGGCATCCCGGCCGGTCACTCCAGGAATGCCCCGCCGGAGGTCAAGTCGACGAGATTGATGTACTTGCCCAGCCCACCCTTGGTGAACTTCGGTGGAGGCGGGGCCCACCCCACCGCCCGTCGGACGAGTTCGTCATCGTTGACCAGGACGTCGACTGGGGGCTACGGAGTTGTCCGGAGTACCCAAAGACGACGCGTGGAGCACGAACGTTTCGCCGCTACGCTGGGATTTCGCGCCTTCTCGACGGCAACCAAGACGACGATTGAGGACCATGCACGAGGACCAGGTATTGATTGACCTTGCCACGGCCCGCTCGCTCATCCGCGACCAATTCCCAATTCTGGCGAATGAACCTGTCTGCCGCCTGCCAACGAACGGCACCGTCAACGCCATCTTCCGAATCGGCGACAGGCCCGCGGCACGCTTTCCTCTCCGCCCCGAAGCCCCCGCCACACTGGTGGAATCTCTGCACAGCGAGGCAGCGGCCATGACGGAACTAGCTCAGCACTGTCGGTTCCCCACACCGACACCAGTCTTCGTTGGGTGTTCCGGCAACTCCTACCCGATGCCATGGACGATCCAAACCTGGATTCCGGGCGACGTCGCCACACCTACGGGCCTCGCAGCATCAACTCTCCTCGCAGATGATCTCGTCCTTCTGATCGAAGCGCTGCGCGCGACGGAGACTCGTGGTCGAACCTTCAGTGGAGAAGGCCGCGGAGGAGACCTACCCGATCACGACATCTGGATGAAGCACTGCTTCCAAGAAAGCGAAGGCTTCCTCGACGTCGCCCGGCTGCGGGTGATGTGGGATCGACTTCGCGAACTACCAGCCGCTGGGGCCGACGTCATGAGCCACTGCGACCTGACTCCGGCCAACCTTCTGGTCGACGGCGAACGCTTGGTCAGAGTGATCGACGGCGGCGGCTTTTCACCGGCAGACCCGTCACTGGACCTGGTCGCAGCCTGGCATCTCCTGGACCGGGACGCCCGACAGGCCGTCAGAAATGGTTTGGATTGCAGCTACAACGAATGGCGTCGAGGTGCCGCTTGGGCGTTCCAGCAAGCCATGGGCTTGGTTTGGTACTACCAGCACACGAACCCGGGCATGGCAGCGCTCGGTCGAAGCACGCTCCAACGGATTCTCAATGACATTGAGATCCAAGCGCTGTGACGTCGTCGCTTGCCAGAG
>CBDTVQ010000156.1:0-5251 GCA_965364045.1 uncultured Tessaracoccus sp.
TCTGGTTGGCTGCCTCCGGGCTGGTGTGGCTGATCGTGGGCCAGCCGGTGACCCGGGGCACCTACGACATCGCCATCCACGGCATCTTCCTCGGGTTCGGACTGTCCATGGTCATGGCGCACGCACCGATCATTTTCCCGGCCGTCATTGGACGACCGCTACCCTACAAACGGGCGTTGTGGGTCCCTCTCGTGGCCCTGCACGCCGGCCTGGCCCTCCGCGTCCTGGGGGACCTGGCAGGACTTGACTTTCTTTGGAGACTTGGCGGCATCGTGAACGTGGTATCCCTTCTGCTGTTCGTCGTCACCGCGGCGTACTCGGTGATCCGTCCGTGAAGCGCGGGACCCAGCCGCTGCGTGACTTCCCCCTGGTGGTGTGGCTGGTCGCGGCGATCACTGTCGCCGTGATCCATCGTTGGGTGCCGGAATCAACCTGGCTCATGGTGCACCTCATCGCGCTGGGGGCCATGACGCACGCGGTGATGGTGTGGAGCGCACACTTCACCGCAGCGTTGTTGAGGTCTCGTGACGATGAGGCCACCCGCAGGCAGGCCACATGGCGCCTGGCCCTGCTCGGTGCGGGATCCCTGATGGTCCTCGTGGGTGTCCCCACCACCTCGTGGTGGCTCGTGGTCACTGGCGCCACCATCGTCTCGATCATGGTGGGCTGGCACGCGGTGCAATTGGTCTCCGACCTGCGCCGTGCCCTACCCGGCCGGTTCCGGATCTGCATCCGCTACTACGTGGCTGCGGCCTGCTGCCTGCCCGTCGGTGCCGGCTTCGGCGCGGCGCTCGCCTTCGGGCTCGACGACACCTGGCACGCCAACCTGTTGGTTGCCCACACCATGACGAATCTCCTGGGATGGATCGGCCTGACGGTGGTGGGCACGCTCGTGACCTTCTGGCCCACCGTGCTGCGCACCCGCATGGACGATCGTGCCGAACGGCTCGCCCGGCAGGCGCTGCCCGCGCTCCTCGGAGGGCTGGCCGTGGTGGTGGCCGGGTCGTTGTTCGCGATTCGCCCCGTCACGGTGATCGGCATCATCGTGTATGCCTTGGCGCTGCTGTGGTGGGGGCGTTGCCTCATCGGACCGGTTCGCAAGCGTCCACCGCGGGAGTTCGCCGCCGCCTCGATCCTCGCTGCCTGCGTCTGGGCGGTTGTCGCGCTCGTGGCCACCGCGGTGTTCGTCCTGGTGTCCTCAGACATGGAAGTGGCCGACGGCTACTCCATGCTGGCGTCGATCTGGGTGGCAGGTTTCCTCGTGCAGTTGGTGACCGGCGCGCTGTCCTACCTCCTGCCGTCCGTGGTGGGTGGCGGACCGCGGGTGGTGCGGGCCGGTGCGCTCTGGTTCGACCGTTTCGCGACGTCCCGGCTCGTGGTCATCAATGGTGGCCTCCTGTTGTGGTTGCTCCCGGTGCCGAGCTGGGTGAACGTCATTGTGTCTGGCCTGGTACTCGTGGCCATGGCGTCCTTCCTGCCACTGATGGCGTTCGGTATTCGGGCTGCGCTCGTCGAGAAGCAACGCGCGCTCGCGGGGGAACCCGCCGCCCCTGCGGAGCGCCCTGATGCATTCACCGGGACCGGACTGATGGCTGGAATCGCAGCGTTGGCGCTGGCCATCAGCGTCGGTGTTGGCATCGACCCCGGAGCAGTGGGATTTGCCACCACCTCCGTGGCAACAGGTGAAGCTGTCGTTTCCGGGGAAACCGTCACTGTTGAGGTGGTGGCCAATGGCATGATCTTCACCCCCAACCGCATCGAGGTGGACAGGGGGGATCGTCTCGTCATCGATCTCGTCAACGAGGACACCACAACACTCCACGATCTTGCCGTTGGCGACCAGCGCACCCCACGCCTGCGGGCAGGGGAGCGGGCCGAACTGGTTCTGGGGCCGGTCCAGTCCTCGATCGAGGGCTGGTGCACCGTCGTGGGTCACCGCCAGATGGGAATGACCCTGGACATCGTGGTCCGCGGGGAGTCGGACGCACAACAGGATGCGAGCGAGCCGCCCACCGTCGAGCCATCGCATGACGGACTTGAAGGGACACCGGCCGAATCGGCCCCGATTGACGGCGTGGTGGACCCGGTACTGTCACCGGCCAGCGACGACACGACTCACAAGGTGGAGTTGCGCGTCACAGAGGTGCCACTGGAAGTGGGGCCCGGTCTCTGGCAGCAGCGCTGGACCTTCAACGGTTCCAGCGTGGGGCCGACGCTGCGCGGGCGAGTGGGTGACGTGTTCGAGGTGACACTCGTCAACGATGGCACCATCGGGCACTCCGTCGATTTCCATGCCGGTAGCCTGGCGCCGGATGTGCCGATGCGCACCATCGCGCCAGGCGAATCCTTGGTCTACACGTTCACTGCCGAGCGTGCCGGTATCTGGATGTACCA
This sequence comes from uncultured Tessaracoccus sp., assembly GCA_965364045.1. GTDB lineage: Bacteria > Actinomycetota > Actinomycetes > Propionibacteriales > Propionibacteriaceae > Arachnia. Next base: position 2,395 of record CBDTVQ010000156.1, read on the forward strand.
CTGCTCGACGGCGCCCATGAGTGCCCACATCGCGGCCGGCATGCACGGTGCCGTGATCATTGATCCTCCGGATCTGCCGGAGGTGGATCGCGAGTACGTCGTCGTCCAGTCCGAGGTGTTCCTGGGTGAGGGTGGCACCTCCGCTGAGGATGCCACCGAGGTGAACGCCGACTCAGTCACGGCGGAACAGCCGGACAAGGTGGTGTTCAACGGCGTCGCCAACCAGTACGACCAGGAGATGTTCCAGGCAGTAGTGGGGGAGCGGGTCCGTTTCTGGGTGCTGGATGCAGGCCCCAACCGGCCGAGCGCCTTCCACATCGTGGGTGGTCAGTTCGACACGGTGTACTTCGAGGGCGGCTATCAACTCAAGGATGGTGTCGACGCGTTCGGCGGTACCGACGGTGGCTCACAGGTGCTGGGGTTGCACGTTGCCCAGGGCGGGTTCGTCGAGTTGGAGTTCCCCGAGGCGGGCCACTATCCCGTCGTGAGCCACGTCATGATCGACGCAGAACGCGGTGCCCACGGCATGGTGGAGGTCACCGACAACTGAGGGCATCCCGCATCTGGCGGGCAGGCCTCCCAGATGGGCGTGTCTCTGACATACTTGATCATCTGATCAGAGGTTAGGAGCTCGATGACGGAGGTCGTGGGTCTGGATGGCTGCACGGTGACGTGCGTACATCCAGAAATGGTTGAACTGGTGTGGGCACAGACCCCGGCAGAGGAGCACCTGGTGGAGGTGGCGAGGGTATTCAAGATCCTTGGGGACCCCACGCGGACCAAACTGCTCTACGCCCTTCTGGAAGCTGGCGAGTTGTGCGTGTGCGACCTTGCTGCCGCCACCGGAATCCTTGAGGCCACGGTCTCCCAGGCATTGCGATTGCTTCGGGCGTCACGGGTGGTCACGGGGAGACGTGTTGGGCGCAATGTGTTCTACCGTCTCTCGGATGGCCATGTTCGGATGTTGCTGGACGTCACCCGCGAGCACGTGGCCCACGACCGAGTGGTCCCTGTCTCCCCATTGGGCGAGGACACCGCATGAGTGGCGACCACGGGCATGCCGGGGGTCGACACCGGTGGCGGCTGGTGGTGTCGTTCGTCCTGATCGCGGGCTTCTTCGTGGTCGAGTTGGTGGCGGGCCTGCTGTCCGGTTCCCTGGCCCTGTTGTCTGACGCTGGTCACATGGCCGCCGATGTTGTCACCTTGGGAGCGGCGCTCGTCGCGACCAGAATCGCGACCCGCGTGGACAGGACCGGTCGGCGGACGTTTGGCTCGTACCGGGCCGAGATCTTCGCCTCCGGCTTCGCGGTCCTCGTGATGATGGGGATGGCGGTTTACATCGCTGTGGAGGCTGTGCAGCGACTGGGAACGAGCACGTCCCCGGCGGTGGGCACGATGCTGCTGGTGGGTTCGCTGGGACTTGTCGTCAACCTGATCGCGCTGTTCATGCTCCGCGGCGGTGCCGGGGAGAGCCTCAACGTCAAGGGGGCCTACCTGGAAGTGGTCGCCGACACGCTCGGTTCGGTGGGAGTGATCCTGGCGGCCGTACTGGTCGCGTGGACCGGCGATGGCTGGTGGGACACCCTGGTCGCGTTGGCCATCGCGCTCTTCGTCCTCGTCCGGGCCATCATGTTGGCGAGGGAGGTGCTGACGGTGCTGGGTCAGCACGCGCCCAAAGGTATTGAGCCAAAAGAGATGATCGAAGCCTTGGAGGCCTTGCCCGGCGTCGTCGGGGTGCATGACCTTCACGTGTGGACGCTCACCTCTGGAATGGATGTGGCCACCGCACACCTCGTGACGGCTGAAGGCTCATCGAGGGTGTTGGCGGAGGCTGCCGAGGTTCTGCGGACCCGTTTCAACATCGCCCACGCGACGCTGCAGGTGGAAGTGCCGACTGCCGTTCCTTGCGAGGGGACAAGTTGGTGAGCAAGAGGCAGAGCTCCGGTATCGTGCCTTCGCGCCGAAACTGGTTGTGGGTTGCGGGGATCGGGGCCGTTGTGGCGCTGATCGGGGCTGTTGCGCAGCGTGCAGCGCATGGGCCAGTGCGCGGTGCAGAGGCTGTCAGCGAGCTCTACGACAGATTGGCGCCCGCCTATGACATTCCTGCGTGGATCTTTGAGTTCTTTGGTGCTCGCGGGATGCGTCGCCAGGCCGTGGGGCTGCTCGGGGTTCAACGCGGGGACACCGTCGTTGACCTGGGGTGTGGCAGCGGCTTCAATCTGGTTGCTCTCTCGGAGGTGGTCGGACCCACCGGGCGTGTCATCGGCGTGGATCTTTCGGCAGGAATGCTTCGGCGAGCCAGAACACGCGCGGATCGCCACGATCTGCAGCGTGTCACCCTCGTGCACTCGGACATGCGTGACTACAGCCTGCCGAGCGGCACCACGGCCGTGCTGGCTACCTTCTCACTGGAGATGGTTCCCGAGCACGACGCCATCCTTACCGCCCTCGCGGAACAGCTGGCACCGGTCAACGGTCGCACTGCAGTGCTTGGCGTCCGGCGTCCCGAGAGCTGGCCTGCCTGGGCCGCCTCGGCGGGACGCCTCGCCACTGCCGTGTTCGGGGTCACCAGCGCCTACGAAAACATCCAACCGTGGCACTCGGTCAGACGCCATTTCGAGCAGGTCCACTTTCAGACAGCCGCAGCCGGGGCCATCTATCTGGCCGTCGGAAGAGCCGGCTCAGGTGGTCGAGAACGCCGGAACCACTGAGGTGGGGGGCACAGTGCAATCGTGGTTGGACTACCAACCACGATTGCACTCTGCCACCGGCCCTCGTCGTCAGGACGCCTTGGCGGCTCCCGGGCGTGCGTATCGCCACCACGTGATGCCGATGCAGCCGCCGATTGTGAGGCGGC
>CBDTVQ010000157.1:0-5190 GCA_965364045.1 uncultured Tessaracoccus sp.
CTCATTGACGGGCTGACTGGCGTTGACCCCGCCGGTGCCCTGTCCCGGTTCCGGGACATTTGCCCCTGGGTCGCTGCAGGCTGACATGCCCAGAAGGGCGATGACGGCCAGTGCGGAGAACGTGGTCGATTTCGAAATGTTCATGAGGATAGGTGTGTCCCTTTCGTCCGTGGTGAATCTATCGGCTGCCTGGGGCCAGAACCCAGCGCTGAATCACGGGCCTGCGCGGGCAGTTGATTCAGGCAACCTGAAGCTCGACGGCCGCCTGGACATCGCCCGTCGGTTGCGGTGAGCCGCCGAGTGGCTCGTTGGTGATCGCCATCATCTGGCCGTCCGGAAGCTCTGTCAGCGACACCTGGAGCTGACCGCCTTCATCGAGGATGGCGGCGGACTGCGGAGCATCACCGTCGATCACCCAAACCTGCCATGAGCGTTCAGCTCCCGGGGCGGGGAACCCGGATGAAGCGATGATCGCTTCCCCACGCGATTGCGACACCAGATACGTCAGATCTGTGCCATCGAGACTCGTCCGGCTGATCTGCAGATCGGCCGCAGCCAGCAACTCGACGCGCTGGGCGTCGGCGGCCTGGACGGACCGAAGCTCCGATTGCTGCCACACCGTCACTCCTCCGAGCGCGACGGCCAGGAATGCTGCGGCTGCGGCCAGCCAGGTGATGACGGGCCGGCTGGAGCGGCTGAAGTCAGGTGTGACGACGTTGGACGGCAACTCAGCGCGAGAAGGGGCCTCTGCAGTGTGAGGTGCATCCTGTGTGACGGTCGGCGTCCCGGCCGGAAGCATGGGGGTTGCCGAGATTGCGCTCAGGATGGAGGAACGTAGATCCGGTGGGGGAGCCACCTCGTGGAGAGCCGACATTTCGGCCATCGTCTCCTGCAGGTCAAGAACTTCACCCCGGCAGTCAGCACAGCTTTCAAGATGCAGTTCGAAGGAGTCGCGCTCGTCTCCATCGAGAGCGTCGGTGATGTAGGGGCCGATCAAGGAGTGAAGGTCACTCATGTTCGTACTCCCATCACGTTGCGTAGTCCCAGCAATCCATCCCGGATGCGGGTCTTGACCGTCCCGAGCGGCAGGCCCAGTTTCTCGGCCACCTCGCGGTGGCTGTATCCACCGTAGTACGCCAATGACACGGCTTCCTTCTGAACGTCGGACAACTCGTCGAGGGCGGATCTGACGCCCTCCACCTCCAGGCGGGCCTCCACGCCTTCCCAGGTGTGGTCGGGTTCGCCCTCGCGGACCGTGCCCGCCCATCGGGTCTCCCTCTCTGACTCCTTCTGGACGGAACGCACGCGATCCACGGCCCTGCGATGGGCGATGGTGTGCATCCATGCTCGGACGCTCCCCTTCTCGGGGGACCACCGGGCCGCCTGTCGCCACACTTCCACGTACACCTCCTGGGTGATCTCAGCGGCGATGTCCGGGGCACGGACGACGCTGAGCACGAGGCCGTGGAGCCGGGCACTGGTCATGTCATACAGCTCGGCGAACGCTTGTTCGCTGCCTCTGCCACTGTTGGTGCGGACCTCGGAGAACAGGGTGGCCAGCAACTCGTCGACACCGGGGTCGATGGACCTTCGGGCTGCCGGGCGTTGCTGATCCATGCTCATGCGCGGGCTCTTCGTCCCTCCTCGCTCCTTCTACAGAGCGGTGGCGAAGGCGATGACGTTGGAGTCGTAGTAGTGCTCCGAACTGCTGTACTCACCGCCACAGGTGATCAGAACCAGGGAGGGCTCTTCGGTGGAAGCGTATACGTCGGCAGTGGGGAACTGGTCCTTTTCGAAGGTGGAGACCTCCGTGATCTCAAACTTGGCAGTGGTCCCGTCCTCCCTGTCCACTTCCACCACGGCGCCGACGGCAACATCGGGTAGGCGGGCGAACACGGTGTTGCGCCCATTCCACGTGAGATGGCCGGCAAGCACTGCACGGCCCGGAGCCCCCGGGGTGTGCGCGCCGGTGAACCATCCCACCAGGTCCGGATCGGCGGGTGTTTCCATCTCATTGCCGTCCAGTCCCAGCGTGACCGTTGCCGCATCAACGCCGAGGGAGGGGATGCGCACCTTGGTGGGCGCTGATTCTGCGAGCTCCGCGTCGGCCGGTGAGGGCGTGGGCGAAGGGGTGGGTGATATGGGGAGCATGGATGCTGATGGGCTGGCAGAAGCCGCTGGGACACTCTTCGCAGCGGTGCTCGCCGACACGCTGGGTGTCGCGATGACCGCCTGCGGAGGAAGCGCCTCCGGGGTGGTCACGGAGGGGAAGGCCAGGGCGGCGCCTATGACGCCAACCCCGACCAACCCTGTAACCCCCCCGATCAGCACCCGCCACTGCAGCGGTGACCTGGTGCTGGTCATGATCTGCCCTCAGCGTCCGGTGACGGAAGCGGAGCGACGACGGCTGATGACGACGGCTGCACCACCGGCGGCGAGCACGCCGCCTGCGGCCACAAGACCACCGTTGACGGCGGTGGGTGCCTCACCACCGGTCTCGACGGCTCCTGAAGGAATGACCATGCCGCATGTCGCGGAGTCGGTGCCTTCTTCCGGGATGCCGTCAACGCCGAGCGACTTGGCGAACGTTGACTCACCGAGACCTTCCAGGTCGTACTTGTCGTTACCGTTGGCATCCACACCGTGCTGAACGATGTGAAGGTTGGCGATGTTGTCGAGCGTTCCCTCGGGAAGCTCTGCCGCGGTCAGTGTGCGGCTGTATCTCAGGTTGCCATCAGCGTCGGCGACGGGGAACCGGTCCAGTGCCAGGCCGCTTTCGCCGCTGATGTCACCCGTTGTGGTGAGGGAGATCTTGACGCCACCATAGGTCGGAACGCCCTCCTCGATGCTGATGAAGCCATCGCCATCCGTGTCAGCGGATGGGGTCGGGCAGGTGAAGTCCTTGCCCGAGAAATCGCCGTGCAAGTGCTGGGCGTGCGGCATGTTGGGGACCATGTTCTTTGCCTTGATCGACACCATCAAGCCACCGTCGGCCGTGGGTGTGAGCGCAGCTTCACCAGTGGCGTTGCTGCCCTTCATCGAGTCGAGGCGAAGCGTCACTGAGTCGCCCTCGTCGGCGTGGGCGGGGCTGATGGCCATAGCCATCGGTGCTGCCAGGGCGAGGCCGGCGACAGCCGAGATGGAAAAGTTCTTCAAAGTGCGGTTCATGATGAGTTCCTTTCGTTGGGGTCTCACCCATCATTCGGAGCCGCGGGTCGAGCGGATTGGTCAATCATCAATATTGTTCGAACGACTTCTCCGAGGGCCTGCTTTCTGAACACCGCCGATAGCATGACGGCCGTGGTCACCAAATCTCCCCGGGCAACCAGAAGACCCGAGTCATCCGTCCCCGTATTGCACACAACATCACTGGATCGCTTCTTCGACATCACCCGTCGCGGCTCCAGCATCAACCAGGAAGTGCGAGGCGGACTCGTCACCTTCTTCGCGATGGCCTACATCATTGCGCTGAACCCCCTGATCATCGGGACGGCGACGGACTCCGGCGGCCTCCTGATCTCCGGTGCTCCGAAGTTCCTCGACGAAGCCATGACACAGGTGGACACGGCTGCCGTGGGCGCCTCCATCGGCATGGTTGCCGCCGGCACGGCGCTGATCGCCGGCATCATGACGATCCTGATGGGCGTCATCGGACGCTTCCCCATCGGCCTGGCCACCGGGCTGGGGCTGAACGCGCTGGTTGCCTACGTCCTGGCACCGCAGATGACCTGGCCCCAGGCCATGGGTCTCGTGGTCTGGGAGGGCATCATCATTGCCCTACTCGTGCTGACCGGATTCCGCACGGCGGTGTTCAAGGCGGTGCCTCGCACGCTGCGTACTGCCATCAGCGTGGGCATCGGACTGTTCATCGCCTTCGTGGGGCTCATCAACGCCGGTGTCATCCGCAAGCCCCTCGGCGCTCCGCCCGTGGAACTCGGAGTTGACGGCTCCCTGGCCGGCTGGCCGATCTTCGTCTTCGTCATCGGGTTGCTGCTGCTCATCGCCCTGTATGTCCGCAAGGTCAAGGGCGCCATGCTCATCTCCATCGTGGTGGCCACCGCCCTGGCCATCGTCATCGAGGCCATCGGGAAGATCGGCCCGAACGTGGGCCCGGACAACCCGACTGGCTGGGCACTCAACGTGCCGCAGCTCGGTAGCTTCGGTCTCCCGGATCTCAGCCTGTTTGGCCGCATCGACATGGTGGGGGCCTTCTTCCCCGATGGCAACTTCTCCCTGGTGCGCTTCATCACGCTGGCCGTGCTGGTCTTCTCGCTGCTGCTGGCGGACTTCTTCGACACCATGGGCACCGTCGTGGCAGTGGGAAGCGAAGCCAATCTTCTGGACGCCCACGGCATGCCGCCCCGCACAACCGCCATCCTCATGGTGGATTCGCTGGCGGCCGTCGCGGGTGGCTTGGGCTCCGTCTCCTCCAACACCTGCTACGTCGAATCGACTGCGGGCGTGGGCGAAGGGGCGCGCACAGGCCTCGCCTCCGTGGTCACCGGCGCTGCCTTCCTGCTTGCCATCTTCTTCTCGCCGATCATCAACATGGTGCCCTCTGAGGCGGCATCGCCAGTGCTGGTGTTCGTGGGATTCCTGATGATTTCGCAGGTTGTGGACATCGACTGGACTGATGTCTCACTGGGGATCCCGGCGTTCCTGACGATGGTGCTCATGCCTTTCAGCTACTCGATCACCACCGGTATCGGGGTGGGATTCCTCGCCTTCGTCTTCATTCGCGCCGTCAGTGGCCGGACGCGTGAGGTGCACCCGCTCATGTGGGTGGTGGCAGCGATGTTCGTGCTCTACTTCCTGCAGGGTCCACTGATTTCACTCATCTCCTGAGTCGTAGAACGTCCCAACCACGACGTCTCAACCGCCAGACAGCACAGCGGCCCGGTCCCAATGGGGGCCGGGCCGCTGTGTTGTTGTGCTGCCGTGCGTTGACTGTCAGGAGTCAGCGATTGCGGCGGTCATCGTCGGTATCGATCTGCTCCTTGCGAACCTCGCCGGTGACCTGCTCCTGATCCGTGACGGTGTCCTTGTCGAGGCGAACCTCTTCGACGGCCACGGTCTCCTTGTCAATGACGGGGGTCTCCTCGTGGAGGGTGACCTCCACAGACTCTCCATCATCATCAATGTGACCGGCGTGAGCATCATCGCCTGCGGGGACGCGCTCGATGCGCACTT
>CBDTVQ010000158.1:0-5188 GCA_965364045.1 uncultured Tessaracoccus sp.
CGACGGTGCGGTCAATCCAGTCCCCCACCAGCTTCACCCAGCCGTCTCCGGAGCGGGCTTCCTGGCGGACCTGTTCCACGAGGCCCTCCGGTTCCACCTCCACCGCGAGATGGCGGATGTAGCGCTTGGGACGGGCGATGTGTTGTCCCGCACGCAGGAGTCTCGGGAGCTCGGGCTGGTCATGCACCCAGCGCGTGTCGGAGGGGGATCCGGCGTCGCGGATCAGCATGACGCCGACGTCGAGATCGGCCTGTGCCTGGGCCCTGGCCGTCGCCTGGTCCGTGGCGCCGTCGGGGCCGAGCCCGATGTGGCAGTGAGCATCCACGAGACCCGGCAGGATCCAGCAGGGATCCGAGATGGTGACGGCATCTGCGACGGGGCCGTCAACAACGAGCCCATCGGCCACACACAGCTCCTGGGGTTCTGTGCCGGGAAGCACCACGGCGCGGGTGAAGCGGTAGCTCTCGGACGATGTCTGCGGTGCATTGCTCATGGGACATGAGACTACCGATGGGAGTCGCGGGTGATTACGTCCGGGCACGATCCCCACCGCAGCCGCATTGTGAACTGCGGCTGCGCGGCTCAGACTGCGGTTGCTCTTGTCCCGCCCGCTTGGCGGGCGCTACTTGTTCTGATTGAACATCTTCTGCAGGTCCGCCGGAAGCTCGAAGTCGTCCATCGACTGTGGTGCGTCTGGTTCCGCCTTGATGCCCAGCGCCTTCTGCGCTTCCTGCTGCTTGCGCTTGGCCGGGTTGCCGGAGACCTTGTGCCCCTTCTTGGGTGACTTCTTCGCAGGCTGGCGTTTCGGACCGCGGGCGCCCGGGAGAGCACCGGGCATACCGGGTGGCATGCCTGGTGGCATCCCACCGCCCATGCCGCCGGCAAGCTTCTCCATCATCTTGCGGGCCTCCACGAAGCGGTTGACCAACTGGTTGACATCGGACACCTCGACGCCAGAACCTCTCGCGATGCGTGAGCGACGCGATCCGTTCAGGATGCTGACGTCGTCGCGCTCCTTGCGGGTCATGGAGTTGATGATGGCTTCGATGCGGTCGATCTCGCGCTCATCGATTTCCTCGATGGCACCCTTGAACTGGGCGGCACCGGGCAGCATGCCGAGGATCTTGCTCATCGGCCCCATCTTGCGGAGCTGCTGCATCTGGGACAGGAAGTCCTGCAGACCGAACTTGCCTCTGCCCATCAGCTTCTCGGCCGCGGCACGCGACTCGTCCGCGTCGAAGGTCTTCTCGGCCTGCTCGATGAGAGTCAGGACATCGCCCATGCCGAGGATGCGGCTGGCCATGCGGTCCGGGTGGAAGACGTCGAAGTCCTTGAGCGTCTCACCGTTGGACGCGAACAGGATGGGCTTGCCGATGACCTTCGCGATGGACAACGCTGCGCCACCGCGGGCGTCGCCGTCGAGCTTGGTGAGAACGACGCCGTCGAAGCCGATGCCCTCATCGAACGCCTTGGCCGTGTTGACGGCGTCCTGGCCGATCATGGCGTCAACGACGAACAGCACTTCGTCAGGATTGACGGCCTGTTTGATGTCGGCCGCCTGCTGCATCAGCTCGGCATCCACGCCCAATCGGCCCGCCGTGTCGACGATGACCACGTCGTAGAGCCGACGGCGCGCATGCTCGATGGCCTCGCGAGCCACCTGCACCGGGTCCCCCACGCCATTGCCGGGCTGGGGCGCGAAGACGTGCACGCCAGCGCGCTCGCCAACAATCTGGAGCTGGCCGACGGCGTTGGGTCGCTGCAGGTCAGCCGCCACCAACAGCGGTGCGTGCTTCTCCTCGCGCAACCAGAGGGCGAGCTTGCCCGCCAGTGTGGTCTTGCCTGCTCCCTGGAGACCGGCGAGCATGATGACGGTGGGCGGGCGCTTGTTGAAGCGCACGTTACGGGTCTCTCCGCCAAGGATCTCGACGAGCTCATCGTTGACGATCTTGATGATCTGCTGGGTCGGGTTCAGCGCCTTCGACAGCTCTAGCCCGAGGCAGCGCTCCTTCACGTTGGTCACGAACCCCTTGACCACGCTGAGGTTCACGTCGGCCTCGAGCAGCGCGATACGGATCTCGCGCATCGTGGCGTCGATGTCCGCCTCGGTCAGGCGGCCCTTGGAGCGCAGCCCCTTGAAGACGTCGGAGAGGCGATCTTGCAGCGTGTCGAACACGTCAGTCCTTCATTACAGAGAAACAGGTGCCAGACGGCACGGCGGTACCGGGTAAGGATAGAGGAATGGTCACTCGCCGAGAATTCCGGCGACGAAGCCCTCCGGGTCGAAGGGTGCCAGATCATCGACGCCCTCCCCCAACCCGATGAGCTTCACGGGGACTCCCAGTTCGCGCTGGACCGCCACGACGATGCCACCCTTGGCGGAGCCGTCCAGTTTGGTGAGCACGATACCGGTGACGTTGACGACCTCGGAGAACACTTTCGCCTGCATCAGGCCGTTCTGTCCCGTCGTGGCATCCAGGACCAGCAACACCTCGTTGACAGCTGCCTTCTTCTCCACGACACGCTTGACCTTGCCCAGCTGGTCCATGAGGCCGGTCTTGGTGTGAAGGCGCCCGGCTGTGTCGATGATGACGACGTCGATGCCCTCGTCGGTCCCGGTCGCAACCGCCTCGAAGGCCACCGAAGCCGGATCTCCACCCTCGGGGCCTCGCACGGTGGACACGCCGACGCGTTCACCCCAGGTGATCAGCTGTTCGGCAGCAGCGGCGCGGAAGGTGTCGGCGGCGCCCAGCAGGACAGTGCGACCATCTGCCACGAGCACGCGTGCGAGCTTGCCCACTGTGGTGGTCTTGCCCGTACCGTTGACGCCCACCACCATCACGACGGCAGGTTTGCCCTCCTCGGAATCCAGGTTGAGCGAGCGGTCCAGCGTCGGATCCACGAGGCGCAGCAACTCGGAGCGCAGGACGCGACGTGCAGCCTCCGGATCGGCGACGCCGTCGATGGAGAGTTCCTTGCGCAGAGCCTCGGTCAGCTCCGTGGTGGGGCCGACGCCGAGATCCGAGGCGATGAGGGTGGCCTCGAAGTCGTCCCACGTGTCTGCGTCAATGCGATCCACGCTGAGCAGATCCGACAGCGCACGGGCCAGCACGTTGTTGCTGGAGGAAAGCCGACGGCGCAGTCGGGCGAAGCGAGACTGCGACGATTCCGGCTGTTCCAACGCGGGAGACGTGGGCGCGATGACCTCTTCAACGAGCTCAGCATCCAGCACGACGGTGTTGCTGCCGTGTTGGGGGGTTTGCTCCTCCTCAAGCTCTTCCTGACGCTCGGGCGCGCTGAGGCCCTTACGGCTGACGTAGGTGATGATGCTGGCAGCGATGACGGCTGCGCCGATCAGTCCGAGAATGACCCAAAAAATCCAGTCCACGCCGTCATCCTAGCGAGAATGCCCGCGGGGTCCCGAACGGCTGGCGCTTGGCGACGAAGGCTCCTGGAGAACCCAGGGGCCTTCGTCGCGCCCAACCTCAGTCCAACAGTTTGCCGATCGTTGTGCCATTGGACTTCTTGGCCCGCACCGCGAACGCATACGCCACCTTGATCAAGTCCTTGGCGCCGTCTCCGCCGATCCGCTCCGTGACGCTCAGGAGTCGTTCCACGTTCTCCAGATCATCCCCGGTAATCTTGTGGGCGAGAATGTCGTCGGTTGTGACCGCTTTCCCTAGAGGCTTCAACAGTGCTGTGGCAGCCCGCCTGCCCTCGGCGTGACGAAGAACCCGGACAACCGCGACCCGGTTGCGCTGGATCGCCTCGACCACTTCGCGTCCGTGCTTCAGCTTCGCCAGGCGGGCCTCGATCACCCGGCCGAACGACTTGCGACGCGGACGTCGAAGCCAACGCGAGACGCGCTCGGACTCCCTGTCGTCCGACCTGCCGAAGATGGCATCGAGGAACTCGCCAACCCACCCCGAGCACAGTGTCGTGGCGTCGAGATCGTCCACCACAGCCTGAAATGGATGCCCCACACCGTCGTTGCCGGAGCCACCCCAGTGAATACCGACGACGCGCCGCCAGTCAGCACCCTCCGGGTGGGTCTTCTCCAGATACAGCGATCCCGAATCGCCGCCCTGGGAGAAATCGTCCCCGTCCCCGTCGATCCAGAGATCGGCGTGCGATCCATAGTGACCCGAGTCGTAGTCGATGAGCTCCACGAGGCCACACGTCAGGCCGGTGGTCTGACCGGACTTCTGTACCTCCATGCCCAGCGTCGCATCGGCGATCTCGAAGACGCCCGGTCCCCCGCACTCGATTTCGTACAGGGCGATGTCGTCGGTGGTTGGGGACGCGATCGAGACGTCGAGTGTGCCGTTGCGCACCACGTCGGCGATTCGGTCGCCGGGGATGGCCCCGCCGTCGAAGACGGACGGTTGGGTGATGTCGGTTCCTGCCGCGCCTCCGAAAACATGGTCGTTGGAGATGACGACTGCCTGCTCCGTGACATTGTCCCAGATCCAGCCGCCCAGCGTGCCACCGGTGGAAACGCTCGTCGGTGGGCCGCCGCTGTAGCCCCCGGGCACCGGGCGTACACGGTCCTCGAAGTTCGTTGTACAGCTGCCACACGCAACCTCCTCCACCGGGATCGGTTTCTCCACGACGTCGACGTGGACCTCGATCTCCTCACCGTCCCGGTCGCGATACCGCACCGTCTCCGGCAGGAGATTGCGCGCGGCAATCTCATCCTTGCTTCGCTTGCGCTGGACATGGACCACAATTGCCAGCTCGTCGGTCTTCTTCCCGCCCCGCCGCCGATACCCGACGCCGATGCCGTGGACGTCGGGGTTTTCCAGCAGTGCTTTTCCATGCCGCGCCTTCGCCGCTCGGACCCGTCGCAGTTCTTCTTCGGTGGCCATGATGACCCTCCTTCTGGTTGCTTACCCCTTCAGGAGGCGCCCCAGGAGGATCTGATACCCGGTGCCTGTCCGCCCGACGGCCCGGAGGGACTCCGGGCCACGAAGTTCACTGCGATGCCATCCTCTGGCTCACGACCGTCGAGATGCCGTCGCCGCGCATGGTGACGCCGTAGAGGGAGTCGGCAATTTCCATGGTGCGCTTCTGGTGAGTGATGATCAGCAGCTGGGAGTTGGCGCGCAATTCCTCGTAGATCTTCAGGAGCCGGCCAAGGTTGGCGTCGTCGAGGGCCGCCTCCACCTCGTCGAGGATGTAGAACGGG
>CBDTVQ010000159.1:0-5168 GCA_965364045.1 uncultured Tessaracoccus sp.
GTATGAAGTCGCGGTGGGGGAGTTGCAACACCAACACTGGGGCGGTGACTTTCAACACCATGTTGGCCAAGTTCCCTCCCGAAGCACTTGAGTTCGTGGTGGTCCATGAGTTGGTGCATTTCTTGGAGCGAGGCCACGGAGCAGCCTTCAAGGCGCACATGAACGCGCACCTGCCCGACTGGCCGTTTCGTCGGCAGATGCTGAGGGAGGGTCCATGAGAGTCCTGTCCCAACAGGTGTGGCGGTTGCGCGCAGCAGAGCACCTCCAACGCGTCACGGAAGAACTATCCGAAATCGAGGAACGTCGACGGCGAGGCATCAAGCACCCCGTGGACGATTTCCTGTTTCAGTACTACAACGTTCGACCCTCACAGCTGCGAGGGTGGCATCCCGGCGTCGGCATCGGACTGGCCGACGCCGAGGAATTCGGGGATCGCCGCTTCCACCACGTTGTGGACGGGGTCGCGACGCTGGACTGGCAGACCTTCGTCGCAGAGCGCAGCGCAACCATTGATACTGCACATCAGTTGCTCCGCGCGGCCCTGGAAAAGGCACCCCGCTTCGGCTGCTTCGGGATGCACGAGTGGGCCATGGTGCACGGGTTGAAGCAGGAGGAGACCCGCCACCCCTACTTGCCGCTGAGGTTTCCGTCGGAGGAGATCGCACGCATCGTCGAGGAGGTGGGATGCAGATGCTCACACATCGATGCATTTCGTTTCTTCACGCCGTCCGCCAAGCCGCTCAACCTCTTGCAGCCAACTCGCGAGAGTCAGGCAGAGCTCGATCAGCCCGGCTGTCTGCATGTGAACATGGATCTCTACAAGTGGGCAGGAAAGCTCTCGCCGGCGGTCTCGGCCGAGCTGCTTTTCGAGACGTTCCTGCTGGCCAGGGATATCCGCGTCGTCGACATGCAGGCCAGCGCCTACGACCTGACCGCGTGGCGGCTGGCGCCGATACCTGTGGAGACGCCTGAAGGCAGAGCCGAGTACGCAGTTCTGCAGAAGGTTTTCGCCGAGCGGGCGCAGCCATTGCGGCGCCGGCTCGTGGTCGTGACCGAGCAGTTGGGTGATGTCATCACCACCGTTGACGCGTGACTGAGGGGACGTGACGTGCGAAGGGCGCCTTGTGCGCCATACTGAGGGCGCCAACCAATGGAGGTGGAGATGGACCTGCTGACTCTCGGAGTTCTTGGAACGTCGAGCAAGAAGAACGAGTCCCGGCTGCCGATTCATCCGCAGCACTTCAAGGACATCGATGAAGACCTCCGGGCACGGATCATTCTGGAGCAGGGCTACGGTAGCCGCTTCGGGTTCTCGGATGAGCATCTCGCCGAGTATGTGGGAACTGTTGGCACCCGCGAAGAGGTACTGGCGCAGGCAGATGTGATTCTTCTGCCCAAACCACTGCTGACTGATCTTGAGGACATGCGTCCCGGTCAGGTCCTCTGGGGGTGGCCGCACGCCGTGCAGGACCCCGAGCTCACCCAGATCGCCATCGACAAGAAACTCACGCTCATTGCGTGGGAGGCGATGAACCACTGGAACGGAAAGGGTGAGTTCGGGACCCACGTTTTTCACCGGAACAATGAGCTCGCTGGATACTCCTCCGTTCTCCACGCCCTCACTCTTCAGGGTTCCACCGGCCACTATGGACAGCGACTCCGGGCGGTTGTCATCGGATTCGGTAGCACTTCACGGGGTGCCGTCACGGCCCTGCAGGCTTTTGGTATCTCCGAGATCACCGTCCTGACCAGCCGGGTGGTCACAGCCGTGGCCGATCCAATCTCCGGGATCGTGCTGGAGCGTATGGAGTACTCATCAGAGGACCCAACCCTCACGGTGGTGCAACGCTCCGAGGGCGCCGTTCTAATTCACGAGGTGCTCGCCGAGTATGACGTGGTGGTGAACTGCGTCCTGCAGGACACGGACCACCCCATGATGTTTGTCAGGAATGAGGATCTCCCAGAATTTGCCGCCGGAACCCTCATCGTCGATGTGTCCTGTGATGAGGCGATGGGGTTTGAATTTGCGCAGCCAACGTCCTTCGACGAGCCCACTTTCATGGTGGGCGACGGCGTCACGTACTACGCGGTGGACCACAGCCCCACCTACCTGTGGAACAGCGCCACGTGGGATATCAGTGAGGCGCTCATGCCTCACCTGCGGACCGTGATGAGCGGGAGCTGGGATGACAGCCAGATCATCGCCCGAGCGATAGAGATTCGCGAAGGTGTCATCCAGAATCCGAAGATCCTGTCGTTCCAGGGCCGTGGAGAGCAATACCCACACCCAATTCTCTGAGGGAGATTGAGGGCAGGATGCTCGGCTCATGGCGACCTGGTTCAAAGTCCTCACGGTGATCCTCGGTCCGCGCTACTGTCTTCTCGTTCCAGCGGAACGTTGTCAAAACTTCATCGCATCGTGAGTTGAGCCCGGTTCCACTTGTCGTGACGAAATAGGGCTGAAGACAGCCGCAGGTTCATCACACAAGAAGACTCATGCCCGGTTCACCGCTTTCGGTAGAGATTCTTTGTCGAATACAAGGGTTCGCTCGTGACCAGGACACCCAAATTGCGGAGGATGGCACGATCCACCGGACCGAGGATCACAGCGGAATGGGCATCGCAACCGCGCAG
This sequence comes from uncultured Tessaracoccus sp., assembly GCA_965364045.1. GTDB lineage: Bacteria > Actinomycetota > Actinomycetes > Propionibacteriales > Propionibacteriaceae > Arachnia. The sequence continues at coordinate 2,635 of CBDTVQ010000159.1, forward strand.
GTGCTGCAACTCGGCGAGCGCCCGCTTCGCGAGCGGGTCGGCGTTGGCGCTCACGGCGAGGGCGATGAGTACCTCGTCGGTGTGGAGGCGAGGGTTCTTGCTTCCGAGATGCCGGGTCTTGAGTTCCTGGATGGGCTCGATCGCCTCGGGTGAGAGCAACTTGGCAGAGCCCTCGATGCCGGCCAACGACTTGAGTGCGTCGAGAAGCATCGCCGAGCAGGCACCCAGCAGCGGCGAGGTCTTGCCCGTGATGATCCTGCCGTCCGGCAGTTCGATCGCAGCGGCCGGCGCCTGGGTGGTTCGAGCCACCCTCAGTGCCGGAGCCACCACTGGCCGATCGTTGCCGCTGATGCCCAGCGAGCTCATCAGCAACGCGATCTGGTCTGACTCCGTGGGTTCGAGTTGGTCCTGCTTCTCATTGACCATGGCGGCGTACCAGCGTCGGATGACCTCTTGTTTGGAGGCTTCCCGGCAGACTTCGTCGTCTGAAATGCAATGGCCCGCCATGTTCACACCCATGTCAGTGGGTGATTTGTAGGGGGACTCGCCGAGGATCCGCTCAAACAACAGGTTCAGCACAGGGAAGATCTCGACGTCCCGGTTGTAGCTGACCACCTGCTCGCCGTGGGCGGCCAGATGGAATGGGTCGATCATGTTGACGTCGTCGAGGTCTGCCGTGGCAGCTTCGTAGGCGACGTTCACGGGGTGATCAAGTGGCAGGTTCCAGATGGGGAAGGTCTCGAACTTCGCGTAGCCGGAGCGGACGCCGCGGGCGTAATCGTGGTACATCTGCGACAGGCAGGTGGCCATCTTGCCGCTGCCGGGTCCCGGACCGGTGACCACCACGACGTCCCGGGAGGTCTCCACATAGTCGTTCTTGCCGTAGCCCTGCTCGCTGACGATGCGGGTGATGTCGTTCGGGTAACCCTTGATGGGGTAGTGGCGGTAGACCCTCAAACCCAGTTTCTCGAGCTTGCGCTTGAAGGCGCGCGCGCTGCCGTTGTCCTCGGCCATCCGGGAGATGACAACGCTGCCGACGTACAGCCCACGGGACCGGAATCCGTCGACGAGGCGCAGGACATCCTCGTCGTAGGAGATGCCGTGATCCGCCCGGATCTTGTTTCGCGCAAGGTCGCGGGCACTGACCACGACGATGATCTCGAGGTCATCCTTGAGCTCAGCAAGCATCTCCACCTTGTTGTCCGGCGTGAAGCCGGGCAAAACGCGCGAAGCGTGCAGATCATCGAACAGCTTCCCGCCCAGTTCGAGGTAGAGCTTGCCACCGAACTGTTTGCGTCGTACATCAATCCAATGGGACTGCAGCGCGAGGTACTTCTCGCGGTCGAACCCGATCCTGTGCATGCTTGTCCTCCAACTCCCAGCGGAGCATACCGAGACAAGGCCGGGCAGCGCGACGCCACGGGAGCACAATGCTGCGACGGACATTGATGAAGACAGAGCCAGAGGACACTGAAAAGACAGCGCGTTGACGTGGACCTCCTCACGCACGGCCTGTAGATTTGCGCCGTCAGTCCTTGACACCCCCCGTCCCGAGGTGAAGCAGTGCAGAAGATTTATCAACGAGTGGCGCTCGCCATGACTCTGCTGCTCGGCGTGACCGCCTGCGCACCAGCACCGATCATGACCACGGTGGACAATGAGCCCACCACGAGCGCTTCTGCCACTGCAGACGTTGCCCCCGTCGAAACCCCGCCGTCGGAAATTCCGCTTCCAGAAGAGACCGAGACGCCGGTCGAGCCCACGCCGAGCCTGACGGAGCCCTTGACCACCAGCACGCCTTCAGAGACGCTGCTGCCAGCCGCCCTCATCAAGCCGGGTGACACCGGCGACAAGGTGCGCGAGTTGCAGCACAGATTGCTGCAGTTGGACTGGTTCGAGGGGCAGATGACCGACAGCTTCGGCGATCAGACGCAGCTCGCTGTCGAAGGATTCCAGACCAAACGCGGCCTTCCGGCACTCGGCTTCGTGGATGATGTCACATGGGCGCGACTTCTTGAGATGTCCAAGGCACCCACACACGACGAGATGTACAACATCCTCACGCCCGGACCGGCGCTCCTTGACTCAGGTTCCAAGGGCGATGGCGTCAAGGACCTGCAGGCGCGGCTGAAGCAAATCGCGTGGTTCGACGACTCCGTCACGGGAAACTATGGGCCAGTGACCGTGGCGGCGGTCGAGGGGTTTCAGGCCAAGCGCGAGATCCCGGTGACGGGTGCGGTGGATCAGCGCACGATGGATCGGCTCACAGCCATGACGCGCAAGCCCACCACGGATGAATTGAACAACGTGGCATCCAAGCCGAAGTCCAGTGCCATGGCGTTGGACGACAGGTGCCTCACCGGCCGCGTGGTCTGCATCTCCAAGTCGCAACGCAAGCTCGCATGGGTTGTGGACGGCGAGATCCGGCTCACCATGGATGTGCGTTTCGGTTCTGAACTCACACCGACGCGCAATGGCGCATTCGCCGTCAACTGGAAATCCAAGAACCACGTGTCGAGCCTGTACGACACGGC
>CBDTVQ010000160.1:0-5161 GCA_965364045.1 uncultured Tessaracoccus sp.
CCACGAGCGTCCTCTGGACGGCACCCCTGTCATCGATGTGGACCGTGGCGGCCGCATCACCTATCACGGCCCCGGCCAACTGGTGGGCTATCCGATCGTCCGCCTCCCCGAGGGTGTGGGCGTGGTGGACCATGTGCGACGCCTGGAAACCGCAGTCATTGCGATGCTGGCGGCGAAGGGATTGGCCACCACGCGAATCGCGGGCCGGACGGGCGTGTGGCTCGCCGCTGACGGGTTTCGACCGGATCGCAAGATCTGCGCCATCGGTGTCCGGGTTGCGGCGCGAACGGCCATGCACGGCTTCGCACTCAACGTGCAGCCCAGCAATGAGCACTTCGCCAACATCATTCCCTGTGGGATAGCCGACGCGGGTGTCACGTCGCTGTCGGAAGAACTGCCCGGAGGTTGGAGTGTTGCCGGGGTCGCCCACGACCTCGAGCCCTTCCTCCGGCAGGCACTGTCTCCCATGGTCACTCACCCGGTGGCCCCGGGTGAGTGAGTAAACTTGCCCCCGTGACTGTGAAACCCGATGGCCGACGTCTGCTGCGCGTTGAAGCGCTGAACTCCCAGACCCCCATTGAGAAGAAGCCCTCGTGGATCAGGACGACGGCCAGAACAGGCCCGAACTACCAGGACCTGATGGCCATCGTGGGAGAGAACGATCTCCACACCGTCTGTCAGGAAGCGGCCTGTCCCAACATCTACGAGTGCTGGGAGGATCGTGAATCCACCTTCCTCATCGGTGGCGACCAGTGCACCCGTCGTTGCGACTTCTGTCAGATCACCTCGGCCAAACCGGAGGGCTATGACCCCACCGAGCCGCTGCGCGTGGCCGCATCGGTGAAGAAGATGGGTCTGCGCTACGCCACTGTCACCGGTGTCTGCCGCGATGACCTCAAGGATGAAGGAGCCTGGCTCTACGCCGAGACCATCCGTCAGATCCACGCCGTCAACCCCGGCGTGGGTGTGGAGATGCTCGCCCCCGACTTCTCCGGCCGGGCTGAACTGCTCGACCAACTCTTCGAGGCTCGCCCGGAAGTCTTCGCCCACAATGTGGAGACGGTCCCCCGCATCTTCAAACGCATCCGCCCCGGCTTCCGCTATGACCGCTCGCTCGAGGTGTTGCAGATGTCCCGCGACAAGGGTCTGGTCACCAAATCCAACCTCATTCTGGGCATGGGCGAAACGCGCGAGGAGATCTCCGAGGCCCTGCAGGATCTGTACGACGCGGGAACCGAGCTCATCACCATCACGCAATATCTCCGCCCCAACGCGACACTCCACCCCATTGATCGCTGGGTGGAGCCCGCTGAGTTCGAGGCCCTGGAGGAAGAAGCCACGGAGATCGGTTACTCTGGCGTGTTGTCCGGGCCGTTGGTCCGTTCCTCCTACCGCGCCGGCCGCCTGTACCGTACGGCCATGGACGCCCGCAAGAAGACGAGTACTACGGAGAAGTGATGGCAAGCGAGAAGGCCAAGGCCCTGGCCGCCAAGCAGAAGGCGGAAATGCGTGCGGAGAAGGCGCGCCGAAAGAATTCCACCGACCCCGCGGACTGGGGCCGCTGGCGCCAATTCGCCGAGACCTACAAGGTCACGGCCAAGTTTGACAAACCCCTGCCCTGGATCCTGCTGGGCGCGACGCTCGGCGTCTTCGTCATCTTCCTCATCATCGGTTTCCTCCTCGACTCCCCACTCATCTGGGGCTTCCTGGGGCTCTCCGCAGGGGTCCTGGCCGCCATGGGCCTGTTCGTGCTGCGCGCCAAGAAGGCTGCCTACCGTCGCTTCGACGGTCAGGCCGGTTCCGCAGAGATCGCCCTGCAGATGCTGGGCAAGAAATGGAAGTACACCCCCGTCATCGCCGCCAGCCGCAACCGCGACTCCGTCGACGTCATTCACCGCGCGCTCGGCCCGGGTGGCCTCGTGCTGATCGGCGAGGGCGACGCCAGGGCACTCAAGGCACAGTTGGCCAGCGAGAAGCGCAAGCACGAGCAGGTGGCCTACGGCGTTGCGGTCCAGGTCATCCAGATGGGCAAGGGCGGTGGCCAGATACCACTGGACAAGCTCACCAACCACATCAAGAAGATGCCCAAGCAGCTTGCCCCGGCCAAGGTCGACGAAGTGGCTGCACGATTGCGGGCACTGGATGCGATGCGCCCCAAGATGCCCGTCCCGAAGGGCCCCATGAACACCAAGGGCGCCCGCCAGGCGATGCGGGGCCGCTGATCCATCGTGGCAAACCTGGTCAACCTGGAATCCGTCACGCACGGATTCGGTACCCGCATCCTGCTGAACAACATCTCCACAGGGGTCGGTGCCGGTGAAGTCATCGGCGTCGTCGGCCGCAACGGCGACGGCAAAACCACCCTGCTGCGCATTCTGACCGGGGAACTGGAACCGGATCAGGGACGCGTCACCATCTCCGGGTCCACGTCGATCGGGGTCCTCACCCAGGAACACGTCGGACACCCGGACGAGAGTGTTCGCGATGTCATCCTCGATGGTGAGCCGGACCACGTCTGGGCAGCCGATGCTCAGCGTCGCGGTCTGGTTGAATCACTGCTGGCCGGCATTGACCTGGACCGGCTCATCGGCACACTGTCCGGTGGGGAACGCCGCCGGGTGGGCCTGGTGGAAGTCCTCCTCGAGAACCATGATCTGGTGGTGCTCGATGAGCCCACCAACCACTTGGACGTGGAGGCCATCTCCTTCCTCGCCGAGCACCTGGCTTTCCGTATCCGGGCCGGTCTGGCCATGATGGTGGTCAGCCACGATCGCTGGTTCCTCGACGCAGTGTGCACGCGCATCTGGGAAGTCCACGACGGTGTCATTGACGCCTATGACGGTGGTTACGCCGCCTATGTGCTGGCTCGGGTGGAGCGACAGCGACAGGCCTCCACCAATGAGGCACGCCGCCAGAACCTTGCCCGCAAGGAATTGGCATGGCTGCGTCGCGGTGCCCCGGCGCGCACATCGAAGCCGAAGTTCCGGATCGAGGCGGCCGAGACACTCATCAGCGACGTCCCCCCGCCGCGCGACATGATCGCACTGCAGCAGTTCGCCACCACCCGCCTCGGCAAGGACGTGTTCGATCTCACGAACGTCCACTACGAAATTGGCGGACGGACCCTGCTGAACAGCCTCACCTGGTCCATCGGCCCCGGCGACCGCATTGGTCTGGTGGGTGTCAACGGCGCGGGCAAGACATCCCTGCTGGAGCTCCTCGCCGGTCTGCGCGAGGCAAGCGCCGGCAAGATCAAACGCGGCCAGACCCTCCGGCTCGGCTACCTGTCCCAGGCCGTGGTTGAACTCGATGACAGCGACCGTGTTCTCCAGTCCGTCAACCGTCTCAAGGAGCAGACCCGGCTCGCGACGGGACGTGAGGCATCAGCCGGCAGCCTGCTGGAGGAGTTCGGCTTCACGGGCGACAAACTCGTGGCCCGGATCGGCGACCTCTCCGGTGGCGAGCGACGCCGTCTGCAGTTCCTCAGGTTGTTGCTGTCCGAGCCCAACGTGCTGATTCTCGATGAGCCCACCAACGACCTGGACATTGACACCCTGACCGTCATCGAGGACTACCTCGACACCTGGCCGGGAACCCTGATCGTCGTGAGCCATGACAGGTACTTCCTGGAGCGGGTCACCGAAGTCAGCTACGCGCTGCTCGGCGATGGCTCCTGCGTGCTGTTGCCGGGTGGAGTGGAGGAGTACCTCGCCAGGAGGCAGGCCATGCATGCCTCCCCCGGTGGCGCGAAACCCCAGGTCACCGGCGGAGCACCCTCCGATGCTGCTGCCGAGCGGCAGCGCAAGAAAGATATCGGGCGGCTGGAATCGCAGCTGTCCAAGGTGGACAAGAGCATTCGCAAGCTGCACGAGAAGATGACGACGGCAGCCAGCGACTACGAACAGCTCGCACAACTGACCGCCGAACTGCATGCTGCCAAAGCTCGTCAGACCGAGCTGGAGGATGCCTGGCTCGTCGCCGTCGACAACTGATCGTCGCGACCGCAAACCCCGGCAATCCGCCCCGGTGCTCTACTGGCGACGAAGCGCGACACGACAGAAACGCAAGGAGACGCAACCCATGCTGGATCATTTCTCCATCACCTGGATCGACGCATTGGCCGTCGTCGTGGCAACCGCCAGTCTCTACTGGATGTTCGTGCTGCTGGTCAGACTTCTCGGACAGCGTGCCCTGGCGCGGATGTCCAGCACGGACCTGGCCGTCATCATCGTGGTGGGTGCCGTCATTGGGCGTGCCGCTCTGGGCTACACCCCGACCCTCGTTGCCGGCATCCTGGCCATGTTCACGCTGTTCGCCATGCAGTCGCTCGCCGGCAACATTCGCCGTCTGATCAAGACGGCCTGGCCCCTGAACAACGCACCGCTGCTCCTGATGGCGGGCACGAACTTCGTGGAGGAGAACCTTCGGCGCATTCACCTCGATGAGGAGGAATTATGGCCCAAGCTGAGGGAGGCCGGCATCCGGCACCGCTCCGAGGTGGCCGCCGTGATCCTGGAGCCAACCGGAGAGATCAGTGTGCTGCGACGCGGCATCCCCCTGGACCGCAGCTTGCTGGCCGACGTCCGCGGTGTCGAGTATCTCCCCGGCGAGCTGTTTGCCGAGGCCTGATCCCGGAGCAGCCGCACCGGACTGTGGGTCCGGCCCGTTACGGCCTGCACCATTTGCCACGTCAAGGATCCCGGCGAAATCCTCATACGGGATCAGGAACGCTGTCCCGACCGGCATGGGAATGGGGCTCGCGGCGAGCGAGCCCCATTCCCGTGAGCAGATCCCCACCATCTTCTCCCCCCGGAGGCGGATCACTGCGGCACCCTTCACCCCGCCCGGCCGACCCCCTCGTCGACCATTGAAATCCAGGTCCCCCCGAACCTGATTTCATTGACGGTGCTTTTCGAGCGCCTCGCCTTCAAGAGGAGCCGGGCGTCCCGGTGATACATGAACGCGGCATCAATTTCCATCATGCTCTCCAGTTCGAGCCGAACCATGTGAAGCTCCTCGCCAGCAGCCCTTCGCTGGCTGCGGCCAGCGCGGCCGGACCGTCCTGTCCAGCGGAGAGCCGCTGGTGCAGCGCCGCCATCGTGGCGCAGGCCACAGCATCCGGTACGTCGGTCACGGGGGCCACCACCGCACCCACCCCCAT
>CBDTVQ010000161.1:0-5157 GCA_965364045.1 uncultured Tessaracoccus sp.
GGGGCCAGCGAGGACGTGTGGTGCAGGGTGTTGGACGTGCGCATCTGTGATCCCCACAGGACGTAAGTGGCCCGCATGTACTCACGCCACCCGATCACCTGCCGCACGAAGCCCTCCACCGAGGCCAGCGGCACGTCAGTCTCGGCGGCGGCGTCGAGAGCGCGACGGAGCACCACCTCCGGATCCAGCAGCCCGATGTTCAACCCCGGGGTCATGACGGCGTGAAAGAGAAAACGATGCTGGGTACTGATCGCGTCTTCGTAGGGCCCGAACTGGGCGAATCGTTCGCTGAGGAACTCCTCGAAAGCGGTCTCGGCCTCCTCGTGGGAGGTGGGCCAGGCGAATGAGCCAGGGTTGCCCGGCGCTTCGGGAAACTCCTGAGCCACCCACTCGATCGCCCTGGAAACCTCGTCGTGCTGATCGGGTTGCCCCACCTCAGGAACCGGGTGCTTCTTGGGCAGTTTCTTGCGGTTCTCGGCATCAAAGGACCACTGCCCTCCAACCGGTTGATCGCCGTCCACCAGGACGTCGAGGCGAAGGCGTTGCCAGGAGTAGAAGTTCTGCATGCGCGCGGAGTTGTGCTCGAACCAGTCCCGGATCTCTGCCGTCGTGGTCAGGAAGTTTGGCGATTCCAGGACATCGCGGGATGGATCGAATGAAAGCCGAGTCTCGCTCTGCTGGCTCGCGTGCTCGAGGATTGAGAGGGTCCGGCGGGAGAGCCAGTCGTCGACCGGATCGAACAGGGTGACCCGCTTTGGGTTCAACTCTGCGAGAAGGTCTGAAAGCTGCTCACCGCTTGGTTGATCTGCGTTGGTGTCTATGTGGTGGACCGTAAACCCGGCACCGCGGAGGCGGGTGGCAAAGCGTCGCATCGAGGCCCTGTGAAGGATCAGTTTCTGGACGTGGAAGGAGTACTGCCGAAAGAGCAGATCATCTTCCACCAGCACGAACGCGGTGCCCTCGTCGGCGTCCAGGTGCTGTACGAACAACTGATGCGGGAAGACCAGGCGCAACGTTGTCATTGGCCCGCTCTCGGCGTCGATGTGGCCAGTGAACGCTGTTGTTCCCTCAGGTCTGTCACAGGGCTCATTCGGCGAGCTTAGCCAAACAATCACATGCGCTTTTTGTGGCTCCCCGTCTGTGAAGATCCATTCCCAGAGGCCCGACGGCTGGTTGCCGTGGCTCATTTCAGGCGTCGTCGGTGCCAGTTCGGCGGGGAAGTCGACGCAGACTGGCGCCCGGGTCTGTGACGTCGTCCCCCTCATTGAGCAAAGACAGTTCAGCTCGTGGGTCGCGGTACTCCAGCATTTCCGGAACCACGACGTCGCGGGTATTGCCCTCGACGGCATCGAGTTGCGACAGATCCTTCTCCGTGACCTGCAGTTCCTTGAACTTGCGGGCTGTCACCATGACGCGGCTCTCCAGCGTGCCCACTGCCTTGTTGAAATTGCCGACGGTGGAGTTGATGGAGCGGCCCAGCTTGTCGAAGTGCTCACCCATGGTGGAGATGCGCTCGTGCAGTTCGCGTCCGAGCCGGATCACCTGCACTGCCGATTCCGCGAGTCCGGCCTGCTTCCAGCCGTGCGCAACGATGTGGAGCATGGGAATCAGGGTGCCGGGGCAGGCCAGCATGATGTTGCGGCGTGCGGCGAACTCATGGAGATCGGGCATCTGCTCCTGGGCCAGCCGGTAGAACTCGTCACTTCCCAGGAACAGCACAACGAACTCCGGTGAGCCTGCATCCAGCTGCCAGTAGTTCTTCCCACTGAGGTCCTCGATGTGCTTGCGGACGTGGCCGGCGAAACGGCCCAGATGGCGCGTCTGCTCAGCATCATCCTCGGTGTTGTAGGCCTCCAGCACGGCGGACAGGGGAACCTTCGAGTCCACGAAGATGATCTTCCCGTCGGCCAGATTGATGCGCATGTCAGGGCGGAACCTGTCGCCGTCGGCGTTGGTGTAGGTGTACTGTTCGTCGAAATCGCAGCGGCTGGTGAGCCCTGAAATCTCCACGATGCGACGCAGGCTCTGCTCGCCCCAGGCGCCTCGCACCTGGGGGTTGCGCAACGCATTGCTGAGGCTGAGGGCTTCTCGTCGAATGGTCTCTCCCGAATCCTTCACAGCCTTGACCTGCTCGCTCATCTCGGCGGCCATGCGGGCACGTTCCTTCTCCACCTCGTTCAGCCTGTCATTGAGCTGGCGCAGACCCTCGGTGAGCGGGGTGACCAGTTGCTGGGTGGCAGCCATGCGCTCGCCTGCCGTCTTCTCCGCCTTCTGGCCCTGCTTGTCCAGCGACTCCTCGGAGAGCACCTTGAACTGGTTGAGCAGTGTCTCGCGATCTGTCGCCAACTCCTCGGAGCGACGCAATGCTGCGTCCCGCTGTGCCTCGATGCTGGCCTTCTGGGACAGCGCCTCCGAAGTGGCGGCAAACGCCTTGGCAGTTGAGGTTCGTTCCTCGGCAGCCTGTCGCTCGGCGTCGGCGACGGCGGCGCGCAGGTTTGCCTGCTCGGCGAGTCGTTGCGACACCTCGGTGCGGGCTGCAGAAGTCTCTTCGCGCGCCCGGCTGGCCTCGTTGCGGGCTGTCTGTGCGTCCACGCGGGCGTCGGTGATGGCACGGGACTCCTCTGCAGCGCCCTGCTGCTGTGCCCGACGGTGGGCCAGCACCCAGCCGATCACGGCACCACACGCCACTGCCAGAAGAATGACCAGGACATCAGTGGCGCTCATGGAGCCCACTGTGTCAGGAGGCACCGACAATTCGTTCCAGCGACCCTCATCGGCCCTGAAATGGGCCAGTCAGGGCGTCGTCAGCGACGGCGACGCTGACGCAGCTTCTCGAGTTCGGCGCGCTCGCCCTTCGAAAGACTGTGGATGCCTTCGGCGCTGATCTTGCCGAGAAGGGCATCCATGCGATCCTCGTCCGACACGTGGCGCTTCCCCTGGCGAGTCGGTTGTTGGGGTTTCTTCTTCCCCGGCCCGTGCGTGCCCGGTTTGCGTGGATGATTCCCACCCGGGATGACCGAAGCATTGGCCAGCAGCCCCACCCGCTTGGCGGCAATGGCCACACCGAGGAGGCCGAAGAGCAGTACGAACAGACTGCCCCACATCCGGAGGCCCGCCAGCTGAAGCACCTGGATCCCGAGCAGTACCGAGCCGAGCACCCATGCCGGGATCCCGAAGAAGAAGGGGCGTCGCGGGTTTTCGGCAATGAAGAGCAGCAGGATGGCGAACTGCACAAGGTTGAGGCCCGCAAGCACCACACCCGGCAGCAACACCCCGATGATGAGGGCGGACAGTGTCAGGGACACAAAGATGCCGCCGTAGAGCCGGGCCATGGCATTGCGGCCGATTGTGGACTCCACTTCCCGTCCGAAGTACCACAGCATCACGAGCGTCAAGGCTGACCACAAGGACAGGGACTCGGCGAACGGCCAGGTGAAGATCCGCCACACCTCACCGTTGAAGACCGCCTCGGTTGTGAACGCAGCCAGGACCTGGCTGCGTCCCCCGGAGAACACCCACGCCAGCGCCCCGACGAAGCCCACCAGTACCGCCACCAGCGTCGAGGTCATGTGGAAACGGCCAAGACGGAACCAGTAGTCGTCGCGCGACTGGGATGGGAAGAAGGCACTCACGTACCCAAGGGTGTCATGCCTCTCCAACTGTGACCAGTGTTTACTGGTGGACATGCTCAACACTTCCCGTGAACATCTTGATGATCTGGCGGCCTACGTCACCGCCTCACCCAGCTCCTATCATGCCGCGGCCGTTGCCGCGGAGCGTTTGGAGGCGGCGGGCTTCGAGCGTGTGGACGAGACCCAGCCGTTCCCGCGAGGCGGAGGACGTCGGTTCCTGGTGCGCCACGGTGCGGTGGTTGCGTGGGTGCAGCCGGGCGACGTAACTGCGGCCGCCGGATTCCGCGTGGTGGGGACCCACACTGATTCACCCGCGCTCAAGGTCAAGCCGAATCCCCAACTGACGAGCGTCGGCTGGAGTCAGGTGGGCGTCGAGATCTACGGCGGGATGCTGTTGAACTCGTGGCTGGACCGTGAGCTGGGCATAGCCGGCCGCATCGTCACGCGCGACGGTGGGCAGCACCTGGTGCGGACGGGTCCGATCGCCCGCATCCCACAGCTGGCCATCCACCTGGATCGCCAGGTGAACGATGGCCTCAAACTGGACAGACAGACCCACATGCAGCCGGTGCTCTCACTCGCCTCTGACGGGGATCTGCTGGCCCACCTCTGTGACGTGGCTGGCGTCGCACAAGAGGACGTGGCCATGCACGATCTCTTCACCTTCGACGTGGCCGCACCGGCGCGGTTTGGGCTGCACGAGGAGTTCCTCGCCTCCGGGCGGCTGGACAACCTGTCCAGCACCCATGCCGCCCTGGCAGCCATCGAGGACTTCGACGGCGGCTCTGACGACGGAGGTGGCGACATTGCCATCTTCGCCGCCTTCGACCATGAGGAGGTGGGTTCCGCGACGTCCTCCGGCGCCGCCGGACCGTTGCTCGAGGACGTGCTGTACCGCATTGCCTCCACGCTGGATCTGGATGTCGACGGGACCCGCGCCATGCTGGCCCGCTCGTCCTGCATCTCGGCCGACACGGGGCACCTGGTTCACCCGAACTATCCGAATCATCACGACCCCGTGGTCAAGCCGCTGCCCAACAAGGGTCCACTGCTCAAGCTCAATGCCAACCAGCGCTATGCCACCGACGCCGTCGGCGGCGCCATCTGGCTCAAGGCCTGCGACGAGGCCGGGGTGCCGACGCAGCCCTTCGTGTCCAACAACGCCATGCCGTGTGGCTCCACCATCGGCCCCATCACCGCCACCCGGCTGGGGATCACCACCGTCGACGTCGGCATCGGACTGCTCAGCATGCACTCGGCGCGCGAAATGTGTGGCGTGGAGGACCCGATGATGTTGGCGCGGGCACTGCGGGCATATTGGGCCGGTGCCTGACTGCCGCACAGCTCTGGGATCTCTGGCACTCTGCTGAATGAGGAAGACGAACAACAACGCAAGGGAGCACGCCGACGTGTCCGATCCGATCCTGCTGGAGATTCATGACGGGCTCGCCCGTCTCACGCTGAACCGGCCGCAGCGCCTGAATGCGTTCAATCGGGACCTTGCTGAGGCGTTCGCCGAGGCCGC
>CBDTVQ010000162.1:0-5148 GCA_965364045.1 uncultured Tessaracoccus sp.
CCTGCGGTTTCAGTGGTGACCTCGACCTTGGAAATGACGAGATCGTCAGCGGCCCTACGCGGGCTTTTGATGGCGCTGAACTTGTTCAACAGGACTCCAGACAGGTGACTGCGGCTTGATTCTTGGAAACCTTAGCATTTCTCAGAAAGCTCTCAAACTCAGGGTGCGTGAGTGCGCAATACCACTGTTCACACACGAGATCGGCGGCAGTTGTATCGTGAAGGGCACCGCGCAACTCAATGATCGGAGCTGAGGGTGGACCTCCTCGAATATCAAGCACGTGAACTGTTCGAGTCCTTCGGTGTGCCGGTACTGCCGGGTGTGGTTGCGACCACGTCGGCCGGTGCCCGGGACGCTTTCGGACAACTCAACTCGGACGTGGCGGTGGTGAAGGCGCAGGTCCGCGTTGGCGGCCGCGGTAAGGCGGGCGGTGTGAAACTGGTTCGCAGTGCGGACGAGGCAGAAAGCACTGCATCCGACATCCTCGCCCTCGTCATCAAGGACCTGCCCGTCGATGCCGTGATGCTGAGCCCGGGGGCAGAGATAGCGGCTGAATATTATTTCTCCATCCTGTTGGACCGCACCGCCGGCACATACCTTGCAATGTGCAGCGTGGAGGGTGGAATCGACATCGAGACGCTCGCCGTGGAGCGGCCCGAGGCGCTCGTCAAACTCCCGCTGGATCCGATCAAGGGCATCACCGCAGAAGTGGCGGAAGAAATTGTTGACAAGGCGGGTTTCGAGGACGCAGATCGTGCCAGAGTGGCCGCCGTGCTCCAGAAGCTCTGGACCGTGTTCCGCGAATCGGACGCCACCCTCGTGGAGGTCAACCCGCTCGTGAAGGTGGCCTCCGGCGACATCCTGGCACTGGACGCGAAGATCACTCTCGATGAGAACGCCGAGTTCAGGCACGACACCTGGGGGGATTACCGCGAGACGTCGGCCGCCGTGGACCTGGAACGTCAAGCACGGGAACTCGACCTCAACTACGTGAAGCTGGATGGCAGCGTGGGCGTCATCGGCAATGGTGCCGGCCTGGTGATGAGCACGCTCGACGTGGTGGAGAGGGCTGGCAGGGAGTTGCCGGGTCATCCCAAACCAGCCAATTTTCTTGACATTGGTGGCGGAGCTTCCTCCACCGTCATGGCCAACGGTCTGCGCATCATCATGAGTGACCCGCAGGTGCGGGCCGTGCTGGTCAATGTCTTTGGTGGCATCACCGCCTGCAATGACGTGGCACAGGGCATTGTGTCTGCCCTCGAGGTGCTGGGGGACGAAGCCACACAGCCCATCGTCGTGCGCCTCGACGGCAACTCGGTGGAGGTGGGCAAGGCCATCCTGACGGAAGCGAACCATCCACTGATCCGTGTGGAATCAACCATGGACGGCGCAGCAGCCGCCGTCGCCAAGCTGGCGAGCGAAAGGAGCTGAGGCGGTCATGGCCATCTTCATTGACGAGAGTTCACGAATCCTGGTGCAGGGCATGACCGGTAGAGAGGGGCGCAAACACACCCAACGCATGATCATGTCCGGCTCCCGCATCGTCGGCGGTGTCACACCCGGCAAGGGCGGGGAGTCAGTGCTGTTCGAAGAGGATCCGGTGCCCGTTTTCAGTTCGGTCGCCGAGGGCGTTGACGCGACGGGGGCAAACGTGTCCGTGGTGTTCGTCCCGCCCCGCTTCGCTCGCGACGCTGTCCTGGAGGCCGTCGAGGCAGAGATCGCACTGTGCGTCGTCATCACTGAGGGGATTCCGGTCCGCGATGCGATCGAGTTCCATTCCGCCGCCGTTTCGAGCCGGACCCGCATCATCGGGCCGAACTGTCCGGGGTTGATCTCACCCGGCAAGTCCAACGTTGGCATCATCCCCGCCCACATTGCAGGGAGGGGACACATCGGCCTGGTCTCCAAGTCCGGGACCCTGACGTACCAAATGATGTTCGAGTTGCGTGATCATGGCTTCTCCACGGCAGTGGGCATCGGGGGCGACCCTGTCATCGGAACCTCGCACATTGATGTCCTCCAGGCATTCGAGGAGGATGACGACACGGACGTCATCGTGATGATCGGGGAGATCGGAGGCGATGCCGAGGAACGGGCAGGTGCCTACATCGCCGAGAACATCACCAAGCCGGTGATTGGCTACGTGGCCGGGTTCACCGCCCCGCCGGGCAAGACGATGGGGCACGCGGGTGCCATCATCACGGGCAGCGGTGGAACCGCGGCAGCGAAGAAGGCGGCGCTGGAAGGTGCTGGTGTCATGGTGGGCGTGACTCCGAGCCAGACGGCTTCGCTGGCCCGTGACGTCATCGCGGAGATCCGCCGACGGGTCGCCTGATCCACAGTCGAGGACACAGCCACACAGCGACACAGCCCCACCCGCGGCGCGAGTGGGGCTGTGGGGCTGTTCAGCGGGGCCAGTCTCAGCCCTGGCTGTTGCGCTGCGCCACACGCAGGGCGATTTCCTTCTGCTGATCTGCGGTGAACAGGTAGTCATCGGTCACACTCGTCAGCAGATAGCTGACGCGGGTGTCAGCGATGGCAACGACGAGCTGGTACTTCACCGTCGAGTCATCCGAGGTGGCCTGATTGATGGTGATCATTGACGCGGACACGGCCACACCGTCCGCCCCTGTTCCGTTCACGGCACCCTGATCGGTGACCTTGGCGGTCTTGTTGCGGTCCTTGCAGGACAGCAGGGAGCCGATCAGCTTGGTGGTGAAGGCTCTTGCGGAGACGTTGTCCTCGAAATCGAAGACCATCTCGTCCATACCAAAGCCCTTGGGTGTCGCCTCGTCCTGTGTCAGGAGATACGTCCGCTGCTGGCGCTCGATGGGTCCGGGTTCGGTCGCCAGCGGCAGGTTCTCACAGCCCATGCCCGGGGAGGTGATCTCCTCCGGCTCAGTGGCGGCCCAGCGTCCATAGCCGGCCCGGATCCTGGGCAGGTCTGCTGTGATGAGCCACCCCTCCGGTGCAACGGCGGGGGGTACGACCGGAGTGACGGCCGGGGATGACGGGCAGGTGCCCTCCACCCGTCCACAGATTTCGCCCAGCGAACGCTCCAGTCCGGCAACAGCCGCTTCCACGGGCACCACTTGATCGTTGCGGGTGACATCGAGCATCGACAGCGCCCGGCCCGTGCGGACCAGCAGCACCGTGTGCACTGCCTCCTGCTCATCCTGGAAGGACACCGTCAGTTGTGTCATCTCATCGCCGAGACCCGTGACCCTGGAAGCCGAAACGATGTGGGCCTGAACCTCGTCGCACTGGGTGAGGCTCTTGACCCGCTCGGTCTGGACCCGCTGGGCTGCGTTCTCGTCCGCGTAGAGATCCACTTGGTGGAGGGCGGCCAGCGCGTCATCCTGGGAGGTTCCGATCTGGCGCTGGAATGTTCCCGTGGGGTTCACGTCACCGGACCCGGAGCCGATGCAGGCAGGCCGGCCGGTGGCCTCCTCCCGAGTTTCGAAGGTGAAGGCTATGTCCCAGCTGGCGCCGTCAACGATGGCGTTGGCGTCGTCGACGGTGATGAGATCCTCGCCGCTCACTGCCGGGGCCAGACTGACCGAGGTGCTGGGGGTGGGGGAGGAACTCGGGGGCGGCGTGGACGTCGTGACCCGTCCCGCCAGGAATGCCCCGAGCAGCACGAACAGGGCCACCACCAGGGCACCGATGACAAAGATGAGAAGGGTTTTGCGGTGGTGCTGCACCCAACTCCCGGAATCCTCGGGAGTCTTGGGGGTCCCGGGCGTCCCCGGAGAAGTGCTGGCCTCGTCGGGTTGCGGCTCCGGAGGGGTCGCGGAGCTCACTGCCGAGCGCCGGGGCGCCGGTGCTGGTCCTTCTGCGACGCCGGACATGCGCCGGCCAGAGCCGGTGGTTTCCACGTGCTCGAAGTCCCGGACGGGCAACACGGGCGCCGGTGCAGGAACCAAAGGCTGGGATTCAGGTGCCCCGACGGCGGCGGAGTCACTGCCCGGTCTCGCAAACGGATTGGCCGGCTGGGATGTCGGCGGCTGATCGGAACCCGTGCCATCCTCGGGCAGATCGCTGGCTTCAGGATCGAGCCCGCGTCGCGCAGCTGATGCCGCCGACACTGGGGTATCCTCATCCGCGATCGGTTTCTCGGAGTCGGTGTCATGGGCGAATGCTCGCCGAGGACGGTGAAACCCGGACTCTGACATCAACCACCTCCACATAGGACTGGCGAATGTCCCTCTTGAGGGGCATCCGAAGGGACAGGTTACCGGGTGCAGTTGTTGCACCACAGAATCGAAGGGAGTCGCCCGTGGCCGACCGCCCGACCAAGCATCGCACGGTGGCAGTGGACGTGGACGCCATTCCCACCCCTCACGCTCGCACTTTCCCCTGGCCGTGGTACGCCGTGGCCGTCCTGGGGACCGTCGCCGTCGTCGCTGCGGGGTGGCTGCTGCTGGCAGGTGCCACCGCTCTGGGATGGCTCACATCCCCCGACACCGAGCTGGATGCCTCTCTGTTCCTGGCCACGGACATCCTTCTCCTCGCGCACGGCGTACCCGTGATGGTGGGCGGCCAGTTGGTGACGTTGATTCCTCTGGGGCTCTCGATCATCCTCATTGTCCTGGCCCAGCCGGTGGCGGCGCTTGCAGCGCGCCAGGCAGCGGGTTCCATGGCCCCGGCCGACGACACCGGCCGCATCTGGGTGGACGGTGAGGCCGTAGTGCTCCGGGTTGCGGGTACGACCGCAGCCACCCATGGAATCCTCGTGGCGATTCTGGCCGCGGCGTTGGACGTTCCCGGTGGCGTCCTGACCGGCTTGCTCGGTGGGGTGGTGCTGGGAGCAGTGTCCGGATTGTGGGGCGCGAGCAGGGCCGTCGGCTTCGATCCCCGCAGAACTTGGCCGGTGTGGTTGCGCTCCGTGCCGCCGGCCATGGGGTACGCGCTGCTGGTGTGCCTGGTGGGTGGCCTTGCGGCCCTGGCAGCCGCGCTCATCGCCCATCGCGACCGGATCTCCTTCATCCATGAGGCACTGGAGCCGGGTATCGCAGGAACGATTTTGCTGGTGCTCGTCCAGCTCCTTTACCTGCCCAATCTCATGCTGTGGGCCACCTCCTGGGTACTCGGCGCGGGAGTCACGCTCGGCGATGATTCTCTGCTCAGCATGTCCGTGACGGACGT